>JACQFO010000091.1 GCA_016200025.1 Nitrososphaerota archaeon | reverse complement strand
GTCTTGTCGATCATCTGGAGCTTCCTCGACCTTGGGTCGAGGACCCAGATTCGGCTGTGAGAGGCGAATCCAGCGGGTAGCTCGCTCCCTACGAGGGCGATCAACCTGTCGCCGGGGCTCCAGGCAAGAGAGTCAATCGACATCCTCGACCTCGTTAGCTTCCTCTTCCTCTTCGAGCCTATTTCCATCACAAAGACGTCCGTTATGTAAGGACGCACGTCGTCAGAGGAGGCGAGGAAGGCCACCCTCTTACCGTCGCGAGAGAGCGCGAAGTCCGCGATGTCGAAAGCGCCTCTTGTAAGCTGGTCGACCTTGCCGGCATTGAGGCTCACTCTGTACAGGTGCTTTCTCTTGTTGTAGGTGAACCCGAGGCCGTTGAACCAGAAGGTCAGCCGATTGATCACCTTGACGTCGTCCTTCGGCTTCTTTGTCGCGAATGAGAGATAGTAGATGTTCTTCGAGTCCGGTGACCACTGAGGATTGTCTATCCCATCCTCGGATCTCTTCAGGAGGCGTGCCTCCCCCCCAGATGCCGGAATCACATATAGTGCGTTGCCCTTGTCTTCCTTCTTGAGACCCCGCCTTGAGGTAAAGAGGATGGACTCCCCGTCAGGAGACCACTTCGGGTCGGAGTCCTTCTTGCCCGTCGTGAACGCCCTCACTTTCCCGCGCCTCACGTCCGCGATGTGCACATCGGATTCGTACCCGTCCTCCTCGAGGTTGGCGCGCCGTGAAGAGAAGGCCACCATCTTGCCGTCTGGGGAAAAGCTCGGCTCCGAGAGCATGGCGTAGCGGGTGAAATCGGACGGTTTTATGGCCCGTGCCACGGCAAGACCGGGCGCTGAGACAATCTTATGTCTTCTGCGTAACGAAGGCCAGAGTGACAGAGCGATGCATGCTAGGCCGACGGCGTGGGACCCCTGGCACTGGACTTTCAGTCGTATTCCCTGATGGCAGCCCGGAGAGCGTCAGAGTACTTCCTCAGGGAGGCGCCCCCGAGGCCCCACTCTACCCTAGCCGCACGGAAGAGCTCAGGGAGCGGCCTGGACCCTCCAAGCGACAGAGCTTCCTTGTACCCTAGGACCGCCCCGCCGGGGTCGGTCCGGTACCTGGTCCACAACCCCAGCGCACCCAGGGTCGCAATCCCGTACTCTATGTAATAGAACGGGACCTCGAATATGTGGAGCTGTCTCATCCACCTGTACCGAAGATGCTTCTCGTCCTCGTCGTAGCTCTCGAGTCCTGCGAATCGTATGAAGGTCTTCACCCATGCCTCGGCCCTCTCTTGGTGGGAGTGTCCGGGGTGGGTGTAGACCCAGTGCTGGAAGGCGTCTATCGTCGCAACCCAGGCGAAGAGCTTGACCATGCTGACCAGTTCTTCCCTGTTGGAGCGGGCGGCCTGCTCGGGAGTGTAGAAGACTCCTTCAAGGTGCTCCCCTCCAATCAGCTCCATCGTTGTCGACGCGACCTCTGCGAACTCCGTGGGCAGGTTGGGTCCCGAATTGAAGAACGGAAGATTGCTCTCGCTCATGAGGAAGGTGTGGAAGCTGTGCCCTGACTCATGGAGGAGGGTCCTGACGTCGTTGTCTCTCCGGGCCGCGTTCATGAAGATGAAAGGGAGCCTCGCCTCGGAGAGGTCTTCCTGGTACCCTCCCGGTGCTTTGCCCTTCCGACTGTCGAGGTCGAGGAGCCGGAGCTCTGACATCTTCGAAAAATAGCCTCCAAGCTGCGGGTCCACTGCGCGGGCGACCTTTGCGCACCCCGACACCAGGTCGGGGACGTCGGCGTATGGAGAGAGAGGAGGCCTTCCTGAAGGGTCGACTCGGAGGTCCCATGGCATCAGGGTGTCGACCCCCAGCTTCTCAATCCTGTCTTCGTCTATCTCCCTGCTCAATGGGACGAAGCACTCCTCCACTGCCTGGTGGAAGCTCAGACAGTCCTGCGGACCATAGTCGAACCTGTCCTTCTTTCTGAAGATGTAATCCCTGTAGTTGTCAAAGCCGGCGTTCCGCGAGATCGAATCTCTGAGCCCGACCATGTCGTCGTAAAGCCTGTCGAGAACATCGGCGTCCCTGAGGAACCTCTCGTCCACGAGCTTCCACGCCTCTTTGCGGAGGTCCCTGTCGGTCTCCTCGTAGAACTTCGACATCTGCTGCAGCGTCCTCTCCTGCCCCCTGAAGCTGACCACCATGGCCCCAACCGTCCGCTCGTATTCCTGGGCCAGGGTAGAGTCCTTCTTCTCGAGCTCGACGTTCGGCTGGCGGAAGATGTCCACCGCGCTGGTCTTTTTCTTGTCCATCATCGCATAGGTCCTTTGGTCGAGGTCTGACCGGAGTGGCGAGGAAGCGTATTTCTTGAGCAGCTCAAAGGTTTCTGTCTTTACCTTCGGCTCGATGTCGTTGACGTAGTCTTCGTAGGCCTTCCGATAGCCTGCGTTATCGGTCTGCCTGGAGTTGTTGATGTAGCGTATTGCCCTCTGCTCATAAATGTAGGCGTCGAACTCCGACCCGTCGGCGAGCCACCGCTCAAGGTACTCAATAGAGCTGATTTCCCGGTCCTTCAGTTCTTGGAAGACGCTAGCGAGCCCTTCCCATTCGAACTTGAGTCCTGCGGGCAGGTACCTCCTCTGATTGTTCCTAGGGAGGGAGTTGTAGTCGAATGCCAATGCGACGTAGTCAGTCAAGGTTCCTGACGAGCCTACTTATGCATCATTGTCTCTGCTCCGGGATTGCGGTGCTCCATCGAGGACTAGCGTTTTAAAGCGAGGCCCGGGGGCCGTTCGGCGCGCTCCCATTCATGTTGGTTCGGGAAATGTGATGCTGGCTTTGGTAGTTTCAGGGAGACTCGCTGATCCGAGGCCCTTTCCTTGATAGACACCGGGGACGTCGCATGGGTCCTTGCCGCGACCGGTCTGGTGATGATAATGACCCCTGCGCTGGGGTTCTTTTACGGCGGTCTGGTAAGGAGGAAGAACCTCGTCTCTACGATCATCCAGTGCATGGCGATCTTCGCTGTAGTGAGCCTTGTGTGGGCCCTCTGGGGGTATAGCGAAGCCTTCGCACCGTCAGTTGGTGGAGTAATCGGGGACCTCTCCAAGGCCGGCCTCAACAACGTGGGACCTGCCGCGAACTCCGCATACTCCTCGAACATCCCCGAGTTGTTGTACTTCGCATTCCAACTGAAGTTTGCGGCCATTACTCCTGCGCTGATAATCGGCGCGTTCGCCGAGAGAATCAGGTTCAAGGCGCTTCTTGTCTTCATAGTTCTGTGGGTCACCTTCATCTACGCTCCCATAGCTCACTGGGT
>JACQFO010000084.1 GCA_016200025.1 Nitrososphaerota archaeon | reverse complement strand
GGGTGCGGCTGGTCCTTGATCACGAAGATCAGGTCGAACCTTGTCAGCAGCGGAATCGGCAGGGTGCCGATGTTCTCGATTAGATTCTGGAACGGGTTGTATCGTCCAAGGACCGGGTTGCAAGCCGCAAGGATGGCCGTCCTCGCATTGAGGGTGGCGTAGATGCCTCCCTTCGCTATCGTCACCGTCCCCTGCTCCATCGCCTCGTGGAGCGCGGTCCTGTCCTCGGGCTTCATCTTCTCGAATTCGTCGATCGCAGCGATTCCTTGATCGCCCAAGACCACAATTCCCGCCTCCAGCATGAACACGTTTTTTTCCCTAATCACCGCCGCGGACAAGCCAGCCGCCGACGTCCCACGGCCGCTCGCGTAAATGCCGCGGGGCGCAACCTGGGCCGCGAACTTCAGCATCTCACTCTTGGCGGTGTTGTGAGATACCAGACCGTTTGCAACAAACCGGTGCGAATTGGGGACCTCGATGTCGTATACGTCCTCTGGAGGCCTTTGATAGATCGCAACGACCTTCTCGCTTCTCTGCTTGTGAACCCTCCCAAAGACCATGGCCTGTTCCTGCAGTTCGTTCAGCTTCCCTGTTTTCTTCTTCGAAACGAAGCCGATGTGTTTCGCGTATCTGACGATGTCCTCACCGCGCCTGATGAGGAGAACGTTTGCGACGATCCTCGAGTGGATGCCGAATCTGAGGAGCAATATCTGGACGTCTCGGAGCAGCTCGATGTCCTTGGCCTTCAGCCCCACGGCTCTTCTCCCTCTGCCCTTCGAGAATACCGTTCCATCGGCTTCGAAGAGCCACCTTAGGAACTCTGCGACCACTCTGTTTCCGGACCTCAGTATCAGGTCTGGCACGCGTCTTACTCGCATGAATTGCAGATTCGAGGCGATATGAGAACTGTTGAGATACACGTCATGCATAGGAACATTCCTATCTTCTCTCAACCTTCGAAACACCAAGGGCCTTATCCCGAAGAGGTCTTCTTCGATGGCCAACAGTTTGGGAAGAATGTCGACTTCAGGTTCAGCCACAGTAAGCACTGCTCTGTACTTGTTCACGAACCCGTCGCCTAGGAGATACCCAAGGAACGCGCCAAGCTGAGGGTCTACGACATCGGGGACCCTCCCTCTGAATCGCGGGCCGAACCTCTGTTGTGATACTAGGAAACCGGTAACCAAATACTTCGTGATCGGACATGGGATAAACGTCGTAGCGACGAGTCTGTCTCCTACCTTGAGTTCGTCTAGCCTCCTCCATTCACGAAGGAGTCTGCCTTCATCGTTTTTCAGGACCAGCATCGGATGGTTGTAGGTCCCCTTGACACTCTTCCCGCTTTCGGTCACAGCCTCGAGGATAGGCTGCCTCCTGTAGATGTGAAATCTCGTTGCCCAATCCCTCTTTCCCCCTCCCTGGCCCGTCAAGACCTGAAGATTTAGATCCTGGAGATGCGATTTCCCGATTTGCTCCATCTTCACTATCTCGCCGTTGCCCAAGGCTATCCTTTCGTCTCCGACCAGGCAACCGGGGTCACCCACGAGTAAAATATTCAGATCGCCTCTGAGCTTCGTCCCGTCCGGCAGCGGGGTCGCGCTGCCCCCGGCCAGCAGGAGGAGTATCGCCTCTTTCTCCGGCTCGTGCCCGAGTATCACGGGAGCCACCGAGGCGATCAGCCTCGCGTATGCGTCCGGCTCCGCGGCTACGCTCCTGATCAGGACCTCGTCCTCCTTCGTAACTTGAACGTTCTCCGGCTCCTTGCCTCTCACCTCCACGTGGTTGCAGTCGATCTGCGACCTGAAGAGCCTAGTCCTCACCTGCGCCACCGCATAGTCCGGGACCGCCCTGAGGATCCCCGTCAGGACAGACCTGTCGCCCGGGCGGGCCGTGTTGACGATGTCCCCCTCCACGTTCACGTCGAAGAACTGAGGCAGCTGACCTGGAGGCAGTTCCTCGGGCGACTCCTGGACCCTGATGACCTGGAAGTCGATGAACCTGCTCTGCTTCCTGTCAAGCTCGAAGTTCTTCGCCTCGCCGCAGAGCTCGCACTTCGCAGGGCGTTGCAGCGCGAAGTCGTCCTGGTCCTCGTAGGTCAGGTGCCCGCTCGGGCAGACCCAGGCAGCCGAGGTCATCAGGGGCCTGAGCTCCGACGTCCTCACCACCATCCCCGACACCGAGAGCATCTTGTCCAGGTAGGATGTGTCCACCTTGCGCAGAGGAACCAGGTCGGTTATCCCACGGACCCTCACCTTCAGCTCCCTCTTCACCCTGTCAGCATAGAGCGCATTCTCGCTCGTCATCGTCTCGAACGTGGCTATCTTGAACGAGGCCAACGAAGAGTCGGGCTCGAGGATGACCCTGTTCGCCAGGTCGCTGTTGTACTTCAGCAGGTCCCCAAAGTCCACCACCAGCGACTTGCCCTCGCTCGAGATGAGCTGAGAGATCCTGGTCCTGTAGACATAGCCCCCTGCCCTGTCCGTCGTGGACTTCAGGAAGTCCTCGAACATCTCAGATAGCTTGCCGCTCGCCAGAG
>JACQFO010000080.1 GCA_016200025.1 Nitrososphaerota archaeon | reverse complement strand
TCCAAAGGCCCCTATGCTTGACCACTACACTACCGGGCTGTGGTTTGGCGTCATCTCCCGATGGTAATTTAGCCTTGTTCGGCAGTTTTCAGGATGAATGTTGCGATTTTGGGAACTGGATCCTCCATCGAGTCCAGGACTCTCCTTGCCTCCTTCGCGTAGTTCGCCTTGAAGGGTCTCTTGAGGAAACGCTTGGCATCGCTGGCGATCGCATATGGTGTGGCTGCCCTCACGACCAGCCCGACTGACCGCAGGTACCGCTCGGTGTACAGAGAACCCTGGAACGCGGAGATGGTCGGCACTCCCATCAGAGCCGCCTCGGCGCTCATCGTGCCTCCCATACCTACGAATACATCCGTGGCTGCGAGAAGGCCCTGACCGCTGACAACGTAGCTCGGTACAGTGTAGCTCCTGCCGAACTTCTTCTTCACGGCTTCCACTTGGTAGTCGTACCTGCAAAGCGCGACGAGATTGAGGTCGGGGAAGGCCTCGGCGAGCGAACGGAGCACCGAGTCGGACCAGCTTGCGTCTTTCCCAATCATGTATGGTGCATCGGTCTCGGGAATTCTGACTGTGATGGTCTTCTTCCTCGGGTCTAGCTTAGGAACGGGGCCTCCGATTGGCTTCCGTTTCAACCAGGCTGCAGGGTCGAGCGCATGGTAGGTGGAGACCTGGCTCGGGGCGAGGCCGAACTTCCTCCACGCCCGGTACGGTATGACCCAAGGGCAGAGGAGATGATAGCTCACGGGGATGGCGAGCCTCCCGGCTATCTCTGAATGCGGAGAGTCGTTGACGGCCACGTGTTTGATCCTCAAGCCGTAGGCCACCCTGGCGCAGACACCTGACGCGACCGAGACGGCGACGGCTGGACGAAAATCCCTGACGATCGGGATCATCTCTGCCTGCCTCTCGGTTGCTGCGATGAGCTGAGCCTCGACTCCTCTGCCCCCCCTTTCTCCGACGAACTTCAGGTCCAGTTTCGCCCGCCTGGCCAGAGGCTCCAGCTCACGGTACCTGCGCGACGTCACGAGGACCTCGCATCCCGATCGCTTCAGATCGTCTACGACGGGGGCGAAGAACAAGACCTGTTTGGGCGTCAGGACATCGACCCACGCCCTAGAACTTGACAAGATTTGACCCAGACCTTTACCAATTGGGCGTGTTCTGAATTATTTAACCGATGTTGCGTGAATGTGAGTTGACACTGCTCGAACAAAGTTGAACTGACCCCGAACCACTTCCACACCGGCGTAGACAAGATTTCAACCAAAGTATAATTACGATATACCTCAGCCAATATCCAGCTTTTGCCAAAAATCAAGGTCGCAATCTACGGCCTCACAAGCGAGGGCTACATGCTCGCGGGCGACCTTGTCGACAGGGCGCAGGTCACAATCGTTGACGAGACGCTCCAGATGGCGATGGACCTCGACGCATCGTTCCTGAAGAAGAACCCTGACCTCGCGGAACTGATGAGCGAGGAGCCTCTTCTGAAGGTCAAGCCCCTCGAACAGGTCCTGGGGGACGCGCAGGTCATCTTCTTCACCCCCAAGCTGAGGAGGCCCAGCGACGAGACGTTAGTCGAGGGAGGGACGAAGCTCAGGGACCTCGCCAGGTACCTGTCCAAAGGAGTGACCTTGGTCAACTGCCTACCGACCGGGCCCGGCGGCAACTCCGAGAACATCATAATGGTCGAAAAGCAGACCGGCCTGAGGGTCGGCGCGACCCTGGCCTACGCCTACCTTCCCCTGATGCCCAAAGACCACAAGCCTGCGGTGATAGCCTCGGCGGGAGCGGGCGAGAAGGGGCCCCTGCACGCTCTCGGATTCACAGAGAATTCACAGAACATCTTCTCGGCCGAGCTCGAGTACGCGTCCGCCGTACTCGGGACCTCTGTTACTTCGGTCACGGAGATAGAGCTCGCCAGGCGTGCAAGGGAAGCGAGGGTCACCCTGCAGAAGCCCTCGGACGTCTACATCGACGCGTTCTCAAAGTGCCTCTACGAGCTGAAGACGATCCAAGCCAGCGACGAGACGGGAGAGTCGATATCCTACCTCGCGGGGGCTGCGCTCAAGAGCTTCGAGAACTACGTCAGGTACGTGGTGGACGAGACGAGGGACGTCCTGAAGGAAAAGCAGCTGAAGGCGAGCAGGACCAAGATCTCGCTGCTTTGGTCCCTGGACAAGTATGAAATGCGCGGAGAGCGGCTGCAGGTCGCCGAGAGCATCCAGGTGAGGCTGAGGGACTACGTGACCGACGTCGAGGTGGTCTCCGGGTCGAGGTTCAGGAGCGGGGCCGAGGTGCTCGACCCCATGAAGCACAACGTGGTCATAGTGTGCTCGAAGGAGGACCAGGACGCGCTCAAGCAGGCGAAGAAGGTGCAGAGGAACGTCGAGATCACCCTGATATCTGCGACTGCGGGCCTCAAGAGAGACTGAGGCGGATGACACCTATGTTTGACAGAAAACTGTCAATTCGGTGATATCAAGGCACGCCAAACGGCCTACCAAGATAAACTGTAAGTAGACCTCGTCTAAGCATTCACGTCAATCAGACATGACTCGTAGCCTCCG
>JACQFO010000086.1 GCA_016200025.1 Nitrososphaerota archaeon | reverse complement strand
GGCTGGCCTTGAGATAATCACCTCGCCTCCGATCATCAACTACAGGGAGACCATCAGGACCCGCGCCGGTCCAATCATGGCCCGCTCGCCGAACAGGCACAACAAGATCTTCGTCGAGGTCGAGCCCCTCGAGCCGGCCGTGATAGAGCTGATTCGCAACGGCACAGTCAGCGAGAACATCGAAAAGAAGACGGTCATCAAAGTCCTCCGCGACCACGACTGGGACCCTGACCAGGCGCGCAATTTCCAGGCGGTGGACGAAAGGGGCAACATCCTGACGGAAGTGACGAAGGGAGTCCAGTTCCTGCAGGAGTCGATGGACTCGATCAGAGCGGGCTTCGACGACATAATGAAGAACGGCCCCCTCGCCTACGAGTTCACAAGGGGCGTCAAAGTGGCCCTCACGAACTTCGTCCCACACGAAGACGCCGCCCACAGGACCTACGCCCAGCTCATGCCGGCGTCAAGGCGGGCCATCCTCGGCGCGATGCTCTCCGCCAACCCTACGCTCCTCGAGCCCATCCTTGGCATAGAAGTCAAGGGTCCCTCCGACCTCATCGGGGCGGTGACCGGGGTCATAAGCGCCAAGAGGGGCAAGCTCGTCAAGATAGAGCAAAAGGAGGTCATGACCGTGGTCGAGGGAGAGGTCCCTGCCTCGGAGACCTTCGACCTCAGCGAAAAGATGAGAGGCGCCACCGCCGGCAAGGCAGTCTGGAGCACGCACTTCAAGACGTGGCAGGCAGTCCCCCAGAACATGCTATGGGGCCTCGTCACAGACATCAGGAAACGCAAAGGCCTCCCGCCCGACCCTCCGAAAGCCGAAGAGTTCATCGACAGGGAATAGGGTTCCTAAGCGACACGGCCAGGACTCCCCGCCCAGGCGTCCTTTTGCAGCCTTAAGTAATCCGACCCAGCTCGCGGTCGCACTGAACAGGAAATCTGCGCTCATATCGTACGCCCTCGCGCTCGTGAGCATCGTCACCCACGCGGGGTTGCCCACGTTGGCGGACAGGCTGAACTTCTACGGCCCCTACGGTCAGATCACTGACGCGACATCCTATTCCATGCTGATAGTAACGACCCTCGTCACGATATTCGGGATGGTCCTGATGCCCTATTTCGGGGCCGCTTCCCTAATCGCCGAGGACCGTTCCGTCTGGAGGCAGACTGTCATGCTGATACAGCAGCACATCTCCTTCCCATTCGTTGGAGGGGTCGCGCTCTTCTACTCGGGGTTCGCTCTCTACCAATCGTATTACTTCGGCGGTGGCCTTCAGTTCGAGGCCGACGTCCTCATCGGGTACATCCTGTTCGTCGTGACATCGACCCTCCTGGTCTACATGTCCAGTCGGCCGGTCAGAGAGGCTGCGGTCGAGTCCGCCGCCGCAAACATGACCTGAGCCCCGAACCCCGCCTGCGATTAGGATAAAGACCCCGAGACGCCGATTCGCCAGGTTTGGACCCACAGGACGACCTCGAGTACAAGCGCAATGTCAGGAGCATGTCCTTCGTACTCGCCGCCATAGTCATCACAATCTTCGCTGCCATCTTCATCTCTCCATACCTGAACCCCAGCCACTACGCATTCCAACGAACGGTGTCGGTCGAATCGCCCTACGGGTTCGAGCTCGCGCTGGACCTAAATTCCACTTCTCTGTCGGGCAATGGGCGTATTGCAATCACGGCATGGATCAACAACACGAGCGCCCAAATCGAGAACATCACCTCTGCCAACTCCTGGGGCCTAGACAGGAACTCCCTGTGGACCAGGCTTTGCACCCCCGGCTGGCCGTTGGGGTTTGGCATAATGCAGGGGCATTACACTTCAGAGAACTACACGGAGGGAAGGCTCTTCGACGTTCCAAGACCGGCCTTCGCCTGTCCCTATTCCCCTCTTCCCGACTACTTCCTCTTGGCTCCGCACGCTTCCAGGGCCCTGGCATCCACGAACGGGACTGCCGAGAGCTGGGACCTCCGCGTCGAACTTATCGTCAGCTGTTGCAACTTGGGCCCTCTTTCCGCGGGCGTCTATACGGTCGTCGCCGCCGACGAGTGGGGTGATGTCGTGCTCACCAACTTCCAAGTCTCCTAGGCCACAACTTGACTCCCCACCCCATGAACTCGCGCCGCTTGAAGGTCAATCCCTCCCTCATCCACAGGCTCTTCTATCCACAGGTCGCGGCCGTGCTCTGCGCCAAAGCTGGAGGGAGGGTGTCGGCGATGCCCGTCGTCTCGTACGCTTCTGTGTCATCCTCGCCCCCCATGGTCGCCGTCGCCTGCGCTCCGGGGAGCTACACCTGCCGGCTCGCTACCAGGGCCAGGGCGTTCTCCCTCTGCATCCTGGGCAAGAAGGAACTCGGCTCCGTCGAGCGCCTGGCGGCCACGAGCGGGTCGACCCATAGAGACAAGCTGACCTACGCGGGCCTCGCCCACGAAAGGGGACGTTGTCTCGACGTGCCAGTCATCTCAAGCGCAGCCGCCGTGCTGGAGTGCGCGCTGTCAGCGAGGAAGAAGCTGGGCGACCACCTACTCCTTGTGGGCGAGGTCAGGGCAAGTTTCGCTTCTCGTGCCTTCTCGGATTTTTGGGACTTCCGAAAGTATAAGCCCATCCTATATGCGGGATGGAAGGACAGGATGACGAACTATCCGGAAGGCATGCACTAGTCGCAGGACTTTCAGGCACACTTGCCGGGTAGCATTTCTGGCCCCCTGGTCTCTGCGTCTCTACTCCCTCTGGGACACGAATCTGGTCGCCAGGCTCCCGGTGTCATTGTTCCTCGCCAGGTTGAGTATCAGCGCTGTCACGCGCTCGACGGCCTGGGCCTCAGAGAGGGGGCCGGCATAGAGGGGCCGCAGGTTAGGTATGCTCCTCACAAGCGCGGCCGCATCCTCGAAGGTCTGCTTGGAGTCGGCTGCGACGACGACGTCCAGGCGGGGCGTCTCCGACTTCGTGAAGAACCCAACGGTAATGTTGTTGAAGGCCGTCGCGACCCTGCTCCCCGGGAGTTTCTTTGCCAGCTCCTCCGCGGCCGACCCGGACTG
>JACQFO010000011.1 GCA_016200025.1 Nitrososphaerota archaeon | reverse complement strand
TCTGAGGTGGCGAGTAATTCAACTGCGCCTGCAGTCACGCTCGCCGGGGACCTACCAGTCATCGGCGGCGTCTTCGCGATCTGGGTCGCACTGATGGGGACCCTGGTATGCTACATCTCCACGAATACGGGCGTGATCGGCGTCTCCCGGGTCACCTTCTCCATGAGTCGCCTAGGCCTTATGCCCAAGGGGTTCTCAAGGGTCAGCTCAAGGTTCAGGACCCCGTACGCGACCCTCATCATCTTCTCGACCATCGCATGCCTCCTGCTCGTGGCCGGTGTTGGCCTCTCGAACTACAGCCTCCTTCCACTAATCGCCTCCGTCTACAACTTCGGAGCTCTTATCGCCTACATGTACGTCAACGCAGCCGCGATCGTCCTCCGCTTCAAGGACCCCGAACGCGAGGGCTGGAAGATGCCGCTCAATATTACGATTCGCCGAGCAGGACAAGCCTACAGGGTCTCGATCGTTCCCGTGATCGGCCTCGTGTCCACCGTGCTGATCTGGTTCATCCTCGTCGGCGTCAACCCGGACGGGAGGAACTTCGGAGCCGCCTGGTTCGCCATCGGAATTGCTGGCTACCTTATCTATCAGAAGTACAAAGGAGGTCGCAAGACAGATGCGTGAGAGTGAGGCCAACGTAGAGTGGTCGTGGAGCGACGCTCCGCTCGTCCTTCCTCTCGCCTACCAGCCGCGTGAATGGAACGCCGTCTTCATTGCCTTCTACATCGCGGAGTACTCCGGCTCCAAGGTCTATGTCACCCACGTGCTCGAAGGCGAGGAAGACCATGACTTCGAGGAGAGGATGAAGAAGGACGTCGCAGAGCTCGCCGCCGCGCTCTCAGTGAAGTACGAATACGTCGAGGTGACCCCTTCCTCCCAGCCTCCGAGCGTCGAAGAGATAGCCAAAGCCCTGGTAGGCACAGCCCAGTCGAAGCAGGCCCAGGCCATCGTGATGTCCGCGCACAGAGAGCCTCTCTTCCGTGAGCTCTTCGGCAGGGTCTCCGACCACGTTGGGCGCACCTCCCCTACCCGCGTCGTGCTCGTGGAGACGCCCCAGGAGGGAGTCCAAATCCCAAAGAACCCCAAACGGATACTCGTACCTGTTCTGAAGGAGCAGCATCCCGACCCGTACATCATCGCGGCCGCGCTCACTTCCTCGGCCTCCGTCGCTGACGTGGAGATAACAGCTGCCAAGATCATCGAGCTTCCTCCGACCGTCCCCCTCGACGCAATCGACACGGCCCAGTCACTGCGAAAGGAAGAGCGGGCCTTCTCCCTCTTCACGAGCCTGGCCATAAAGACCCTCGGCCGGCTCATCAACCCGAAGATCCTCCCAGTGATGGAGGTCGGCAGCGACGTGGCCCGCTACGTCAAGGACAGGGGCATCGACGTGCTGGTCATGTTCAGCGGCCGCGAGACCGGCTTCTACAGCTTCCTTACCAAGGACGAATACGAGATAGTGAGCAAGTCGCCCTGCGTGGTCATCGTCACCCTCCCTTCGGTCGTGTCTGCGTCTGGTTAGTGCTTCGCCTGTTTCTTGCGCTTCTTCTCTTCCTTCTCTAGCTTCTTCCTTTTCTCTTCTGACTTTATCCTGTCGTATTCTCCCATCTTCGCTTCGTACTCCACGTACCCGTGTGCTATCTCGAAGGCCCTCTTGACGACCTCTTCTGCCTCCTTTTCTCTCTTCGGAAACCTCACCGAGATGTTCCGTCTGTCCAAGACCACCCACTCGAAACCCTTGTGCTTTTTCAGCTCTTCGACAGCCTGCTCCAAGGCATATTCATTTCCAAAGACCCCTCGTATCTCCCAGACGTCGCCCATGATTGGGCTGCCCTCGGTTCCGCCGTTAAAACCTATTTCGCTTCGAGCTGGGCCCTGAGAGCCGCTACGCTGTCAGCGGGCAGCTTGCATGCGAAGTTTTCGCAGACGTAGGCCCTCGCCTTAGGCCCAGGTTTCCTCCCTTTCAGGAGCTCGCTCATCCGAGACAGCGGTACGTAGGATTCGGCGGTGGCGACCACGACGACCTTCTTGGGCATGAACCTCTTCAACACCTCCCCGCGCATCTCGCCCGCTCCCTTTGCCGTATTGGCTACGATCACGATTTCCCTGACTCCGTTGAGCGCTAGGTCCAGGGCGGCGAGCAGGTTTGCGTGCCCTGACGGCTGTTGCTCCAGTTCTCGCCCATAGAACTTGAGGGTCGCCTCCGCTGAGCGCCTGAACTCCTCTTCCCCGGTCATCTCTGCGAGGCGAACCAGGTTGTGGGCGGCCACCGAGTTGCCCGACGGAGTGGGCCCGTCGTACCCCTCCTTGATTCGCGCGGGCTGGGCCTCCTCCACGAGGAAGAACCCGCCGTTTTCCTTGTCCTCGAGGCTCTCTCTCATGACCATGGTGAGGCGCACGGATTCCTCGAGCCACTTGGGCTCGGCTGTCGCCTCGAACAGGTCGAGGAGCCCTTGCACGAAGAAAGCGTAGTCCTCCAGGGTGCCGTCAAGGGCCGCCTCTCCACCCACCGACCGTCTCAGGAGGCGTCCTTCCTTCACATTCTGACCCAGGATGAACTCCGCCGCCTCCCGCGCAAAGTCCACGTAGCTTTGCTCCCCGAGGATGGTGCCCACGGTCGCAAGGGCTGAGATGGCCAGCCCGTTCCAGGATGTGAGTATCTTCTCGTCATTCGCGGGCCTCGGCCTCTTGACCCTCGTCTTGTACAGTTTCTTGATCCAACCCTCCTCGACCTCCCTTTCGAGCGGCGCCCCTCCGCGGCTTTTGTGGAGTATCGTCCTGCCCTCAAAGTTCCCGTTCTTCGTGACCCCGAAAGACGCGTTGAACTTCGCGCCCTCGGCCTCGCCCAGGGCCTCGATGGTCTCGGACGGCATCCATGTGTAATACGTCCCTTCTCCCTCCTCCGTGTCAGCGTCCTGGGCCGAGTAGAACCCTCCCGACGGGTCGCGCATCTCTCCGACGATCCATCCGAGCGTATCCCTGGCTACCTTGGCGTAGGCCGGCGTCCCTGTGACCTGGTAGGCCTCCCCGCAGAGCCTTGCCAGGAGGGCGTTGTCGTACAGCATCTTCTCAAAGTGAGGGACGAGCCAGACCCTGTCCGTCGAATACCTGTGGAACCCGCCGCCAACGTGGTCCCTGATCCCTCCGTCCATCATCGAATCGAGCGTCTTCACGACGCTGCTCAGGGCGAGCTCTTTTCCCGTCCTGAAGTGATACCGCAGCAGAAACGACCCGGTGAGAGGTAGAGGGAACTTCGGCGAGCCTCCGAACCCTCCGTGTTCAGGGTCGAAAGAGCCCACCATTGCCGCGTATCCATCGTCCAGCATCCCCTTGGAGAGACCCACCGGAGCCTTTCCCTCAAGGTCGCCTGAGATCGCCTTCGCCACTCCGGCTGCGTTCTCCACAATCTCAGCCCTCTTGTCCTTCCACACCTTCGCCACGAACTCGAGGACCTGTTTGAAGCTCGGCATCCCGAACCTGGGTTCCGACGGGAAGTAGGTCCCCCCGTAGAACGGCTTCAGATCCGGGGTGAGGAAGACGCTCAGTGGCCATCCCCCACCGCCGGTCATCGCCTGCACTGCCCTCATGTAGTAGGCGTCGAGCTCGGGGCGCTCCTCTCTGTCGACCTTTATGGGGATGAAGTTCTTGTTCAGAAATTCCGCTGTCGACGCATCCTCGAATGACTCCCTCTCCATAACTGCGCACCAGTGGCACGTCGAGTACCCTATGCTGAGAAAGATGGGCTTTCCATCGTTCTTTGCCCTCTTCAGAGCCTCGTCTCCCCACGGGTACCAATCGGTGGGATTGAAGGCATGCTTGAGGAGGTACGGACTCTTTTCGCTGAACAGTCTGTTTGGCTTGCCATTCGTCATCTTGGCGATGCGGAAGGTCGACAGTAATTGAAGTTTCCAAACAAGGAAGGCTTTACTTGTCCTCCGCGCCTACTCCAATGCCCGTGAGAAGGTAAACCGGAGATACGTCATGGAGTACAAGTGGACAGTCCTAACAGTCACAACCGTGGGGGTCCTGATGAGCGGAATAGACGGCCGCATCGTCGTCATCGGCCTTCCGACCCTCGCCGCGGCCCTCCACGCTGATGCCGAACAAGCCATCTGGTTCACGCAAGCCTACGTCATCGGCAGCACTATCGCCCTCCTCTTCATCGGCCGCATCAGCGACATTTTCGGGAGGGTCAAGGTCTACACCCTCGGCTTCGTCGCCTTCACAGCGGGTTCGGCCCTCACCTCGCTTTCGACCTCCCCCGAAGCTTTCATAGCTTCCAGGCTCTTCCAGGGCCTCGGATCCGCGGCCCTCTTCGCGAACTCTGCCGCGATCGTGACCGACGCTTTCCCAACGAACGAGCTCGGGAAGGCCCTGGGGATCAATTCAGTCGCGTTTCGAACCGGTTCCATGCTTGGGCTCACCTTCAGCGGCCTAATCCTCACCTTCGCGGACTGGCGGTTCCTCTTCTACGTCAACATCCCAGTGGGAATCTTCGGAACCCTCTGGGCCCGCTGGCGGCTCAAAGAGCTCGGACAGAGGGACAGGGGCGCGCCCATGGACTGGCTGGGGTTCGCAACCTTCACGGCTTTCATCACTGCCTTCCTGCTGACGCTGACCCTCGCGGTCTATGGCACATTGCAGGGATACGTAGTCGCCGGCCTTGGGGCGGTCGCTGCATCTGCCATCATATCCTTCGTACATGTCGAAAGAAGGCACCCGCACCCACTGCTCGACTTGGGCCTCCTGAAGATCAGGGAGTACGCGGGCGGAATCTCGGCCCTCTTCCTCAACGCAATGTCCTGGGGGGCCTCCATCCTCCTCCTCAGCCTCTACCTCCAGCTGGTCAAGGGCTTCTCGCCCGTCCAGGCGGGCCTCTCCATCGTCCCCTTCGACATCGCGTTCCTTCTCGTCGGCCCCCTCAGCGGCAGGCTTTCAGACAGGTTCGGGCCCATCCGATTCACCGCCCTGGGCCTCGCCACCATCAGCACTTCGCTCGCGCTTTTCTCGACCATCGGCCCCTACACGCCCTACTCGACGCTCGCCGTCTACCTCGTTTTGGGTGGCGCCGGGATGGGCCTCTTCGTCTCCCCTAACATGAGCTCGATAATGGGCTCGGTCCCTCCCGAAAGAAGGGGAGTCGCTTCGGGCCTCCGCGCCACGGTCTTCAACGTCGGATTCACGGTCAGCTTCAACATCGTCATCATCTCCCTTGCCCTCTTCCTTCCCTACTCCCAGGTCACGGCCGTGCTCTCCTCCGAGGGCCAAGGCCCGGTCCCATCCCCAGTGCTCATCGCCTTCTCGAACGGGCTCGACGGCGTGTACAGGATCTTGGCTGTTGTCAACGCCCTCGCAATCATTCCTTCGGTCCTCCGTGGTCCCCGGGTCCGCGTCGTCCCCGGGGCTTCTGGCCTTTCAGGTTCAAATACGGGGACGGAGGTCGCGTCCCCAGAGTAGTTCCAGTTTGGAAGGCCTAGATTCGCTCAAGGAAAGGATAGAGACGCCCTCTGGTCTCGCCACGGCCTTCAACATCACTAAGCTGAACGCAATGGGCTACGACATCGAGGCCCTCCCCTATTCCGTCCGCGTGCTGTTGGAAAACGCAGCGCGTCACTCTCCCAGCGTCTCAGGCGCCCTGGAGGCTGCGCATGCGCTGGCGAAGTGGCCTTCCTCGGCCGGGCAAGAGACCTCCTTCATGCCCTACAGGGTCCTGCTCCAGGACTACACGGGCGTTCCACTGATAGTGGACCTAGCGGCAATGCGCGACGCTGCGAAGCTCGCGGGAATGGACCTCAAGAGGGTCAACTCGAGGGTCCCGGTGGACCTCGTCATCGATCACTCCATACAGGTCGACGCCTGGGGGAACGGCATGGCGTTCTCAGTGAACCTGGAGAAGGAGTACGAGCGCAATTCAGAGAGGTACGCACTCCTGAAGTGGGCTCAGTCTTCCTTCGTCAACATGAGGGTCTTCCCTCCCGGGAAGGGAAT
>JACQFO010000087.1 GCA_016200025.1 Nitrososphaerota archaeon | reverse complement strand
TCGGTCTTCTGGGCGACCCGTGGGCCTTGCTACCGGTGCCTCTACCCGACTCCCCCGCCTCCCGAATCGGTACAGTCTTGCGAGGATGCCGGGGTCCTCGGGATGCTGCCGGGAGTCATGGGAAGCCTCCAGGCGGTCCAGACCATCCAAATACTCCTCGGCAAAGGCTCGCCCCTAGTCGGCAGGCTCCTCGTCTTCAACGTCCTCGACACCTCCTTCGACGAAGTCAAGACCAAGAAGAACCCCGCTTGCCTAGTCTGCGGCCAATCCCCATCAATCGTCAAACTCATCGATTACGAGGAATTCTGTGGCGCCAAGAGCAAGGCCGAGCCTCTGGACTTCGACATCTCCCCCAAGGAGCTGAAGGCAGTCGTCGACCAGGGAAGGCGGGTTGTGCTCCTCGATGTGCGGGAGCCCTTCGAGTACGAGGTGTGCCACTTGGGCGGTGCCGTGCTGGTCCCCCTGATGCAGCTTGTCAAAAGGAAGGGAGAGCTGAGCCCAGACAAGGAGACCGTGGTCTACTGTCACGTCGGTGTCAGAAGCACCCAGGCCGTCGGGTTCCTCAGGAGGGAAGGCTTCGCAAAGGTGCGTAACCTCAAGGGCGGGATAGACGCCTGGTCCGTCCAGGTCGACCCGAAGACGCCCCGCTATTGAGAAGACCCTACCAATGCTTTAACGTCAGGCATCCTCGGTGGGGCCATCACATTGAGCGAACGAAGAAGGCTGGCGGCGATCGTATTCACGGACATGGTCGGCTACACCACCCTGAGCCAGCGCGACGAGAAGCTCGCCCTCAGTCTCCTAGAGTCCCAAGACTCTGTCCTCAGAAGTTCCTTCACCGAACACAACGGGCGGGTCGTGAAGGGCACCGGAGACGGGTACCTTGTTGAGTTCGGGAGCGCCCTCGAAGCAGTCGAGTCAGCCATAGACGCCCAGCAGCGGCTCTCAGAAGCGAACGTCGGCAAGCCTCCCGAGGCCGTCCTCAAGATACGCATCGGAATCCATGTCGGAGACGTGGTGGAGAAGGGGACCGACATCTATGGGGACGCGGTGAACATTGCCTCCCGGACCTTTCCACTGGCCGACCCAGGCGGGATTTGCATCACCGAGGAGGTCTATTCCCAGGTGAGGAACAAGCTCCCAATCAAGATGGTCAAACTCGGCCCCCAACAGCTCAAGCACGTGCAGCTCCCGGTGAACCTATACAAGGTACTACTCCAGGAGGAAAGCAAAGGCGAACATCGAATGGCACCCAAGAACCGCCTCGCAGTCCTCCCCCTCTCCAACATCAGCCCAGACCCAAAGGACGGATACCTGGCCGACGGGATGACCGAGGAGCTCATCACCGTCCTCTCCCGCGTGCAGGGCCTCAGGGTCATAGCCAGGACATCTTCAGACCGCTACAGGGGCAGCGAGAAGAGGGTCTCCAGCATCGCCGAAGAACTCGAGGTGGGCTCGGTGATGGAAGGAAGCATAAGGAAGGCGGGCGAGAAGATCCGCGTCACCGTCCAGCTCGTAGACGCAGGCACCGAGGAGCACCTGTGGGCCGAGACTTACGACCGCGACCTGACCGACATCTTCTCCATCCAGACGGAAATCGCCAAGGACGTAGCAGACGCGCTCAAGCTCACGCTACTACAGTCAGAGACCAAGCATATGGAGAAGCGTTCCACCTCGAACATGGACGCCTACATGGAGTATCTGAAGGGCAGGGCCGCGATGCCCAGCAGGACCCGGGAGGGCCTCGCGGAAGCGGTCCGCCGCTTCCAAGTCGCCATCGGCTTGGACCCTTCGTACGCGCCCGCGTATGCTGGCCTCTCCGACGCCTACTTCCTTCAGGGGGACTACAGGTACTTCCCTGAGGAAGAAGCCATAGCCCAGGCCTCCCTCTTTGCCGCAAAGGCCCTCGCCCTCGACTCAGACATGGCCGAGGCCCATGCGTCAATGGGGATAATACTCGAGCGAAAGTTCGAATGGGCGGACGCGGAGAAGGAGTTCAAGAAAGCCATCGAACTGAACCCGAGCTATTCGACAGCCCACCACTGGTACTCCCTCTTCCTGGCTGAGGTCGGCAGGCTCGAGGAAGCCGCCAGCGAAGCCCTCCTGGCGGAACAGCAAGACCCACTCTCACCGATCATCGTCCTCAATGCCACGGGCTTCCTGATGTTCACTGGCAGACCGCAGGAGGCCCTCGACCACCTCGAGAAAGCGAAAAGGCTCACTCAGGGGAACCCGTTGGTCGAGTCGTACGAAGCTGAGTTCGCGATGGTAAGGAAGGACTACCCCGAGGCAGTCAAGAAACTGGAAGGCCTACTTCTGACGCATCCCGAGTTCCATAACCTCCTGGGGGACCTCGCCTATTGCTATGTGCAGCTGGGACAGAGGGAGAAGGCAGTTCGGATCTTGGAGGACGCAACCAAGATTTCGGACGAAGTCACTAGAATGGAGACGATGGCAGGCGCCAACTTCGCTCTGGGTAATTACGACGAGGTCTTCAAGGCGCTGTCGGAGCTAATCGAAAGGAAGATGGTCAGCCTCATCACGCTCAGATACTTGGACACGCTCGAACCGCTTCGCAAGGACCCTCGCTGGGCCGAGATGTGGAAGAAGCACAACCTTCCCTGAATACCTATGACTTTCTGAAGCCGTATTTGACCCACAACGCATAAAGCGATTCCGACTGCCGATGGGTGGCGCATGCTGGACTTCTTCTCAAGTTTCCTTTCATTGCTGGTTTCGACAGCAATCCCGGCCTTCGTGGGCCTCCTAGCGATCACAAATCTCGGCTCTCGAATCAAGTCGAGATACATGACCTCTTTCGCGTTGGGGATATTCTTCTGGTTCTTCGTGGACACCATCGAAGGCTCTGGCGACCTCGACGTCAACGCGGGCTTCGAAGGAGGGCTGGGGCAACTCGTAGTCATTGCCCTCTTCGCTGCGGGCCTCATCCTCTTCCTCTGGGCAGACAGGAATGTCTTCGTCGGAGGAGAACAGACGCCTACGCTCGCAATCCCGATCTTGGTGGCGGTTGCAGTCGGAATCCATGGTTTCGGCGAGGGCAGCGCCTTTGGAAACACTATCGCAACCACCACCAATTCATCCCTCCTCGGGGCCTTCGGAGGAGTCTCTGCTGGGATTGCCTATGCCCTCCACAAGGCCTTGGAGCCGATGATGATCGGCGCCATCTACGTCTGCGCGCAGGGTGCGAAGTCCGCCTCACGTCGGATGACGGACATCCTTGTCCTGACCCTAGTCTTCACCCTCCCATCCTTGGTTGGCGCGGCGACGGGTTACTACCTCGAATACGATTCGAACTACTCCTTCGCACTCGGGACGGGGGCGTCGATCTACGTAGCGCTCAGGCTGGCCAAGCAACTTTTCGCAGGCGGCGAGGCCTCGAGCCAGTCAGAGTCCCTGAAAGCCGCGTTATGGCTGTTGTTCGGATTCATCTGTATATACATCGCCGCCCTGTTCCATTCCTGAGGGAGAAATTGAACCTCAGGCAGAAGAAGGTCGTCGTTCCCCTGCTTGTCGTCCTAATCGGTGTCTCTGCCGCGGCGTCTTACCTCTATGCGATGAGAACCGGGTCGAATCACGTCGTCCTGCCGCCAGGCTGTGTCAAACCCGAGGGAGGGTTCCTCATCGTCGCCAGTATCAGGGGGTACAATGACAGCGTCGACCACGCTGCACCCTGGCCCTTGATCAGCGTCCAGAGTGGGACGACGGTCAAGATAACAATCTGCAACATCGACCACCAGCCGCATGGGTTCCAGGTGGCGCACTTCTTCGCTGGCACGATTGTAACCGTCTCGCCGGGACAGGTCCTCCCGGTCTCGTTCGTCGCGAATCAAGTCGGCACGTTCAGGATTTATTGCTCGATATTCTGCACAGTTCATTCGTTCATGCAGCAAGGGGAATTGGTTGTGACTGCGGGCTAGGGCCTCGTCTGAAACTCTTCCCAGAGCCTGGTCTCGACCAAACTCAGTGGAAGACTGGTTCCTTCTTTGAGGCCTTCCCGCGGGCCTCAGGTGGCTTGTACTTCCACCCCAGGAGCCTGCCCACCTCCTCCTCGGATTCTGTCTTAATCAGCTTGGGAGGCTCCTCCCTCGTCCACAGGCCCTTGGAGTTGATGATGAGGCCCTTGTCCCTGGCTTTGATCGTCATCCCGATGGTGTGCCCTTTGGGCCCCGTCGCCCACATCTGAGTAACTCCCCACGCGTCCTCGTTGAGGCAAAGAAAGAGGTTGACCTGTACCCCTCTGTACAGGAAGTTCGAGATGGTCTCTCCGAAGGTAGTCACCCCTCCGCCGATTTCCTGCACCCTCCGGGTCACATCGTCCTTCCACACCCCGAACTTCTTCCCCTTCGGAATCACTGCGAAATCAATGTCGTACACGATTGGCTCCTTCCTCCTGATGCTCCCCGCCAGCAGGTACTTCCTGTAGAGGTCCTTCGTCTTGGCGAGGAAATCGAGGGCTATCTCTTCTGCGTCCTCCAGCTTGATGTCTCTCTTATAGGACAAGTGCGCCCACGACCTAGGTCAGCTGGGACATCAGACATTCCTCCGGAGTCTTGTCGTGCCTTATCCTCAGGACGAAGGCAGCGCGCAGCTTCTTGTCCCTCGTGAGCTCCTGGAACCTTATCTCGACCACCGAGCCTCTCTTGATGTGCTTCGGGTCGACCCTCTCCACCG
>JACQFO010000078.1 GCA_016200025.1 Nitrososphaerota archaeon | reverse complement strand
TCGATTCACCGACCCCCCCCGTTGGGTTCAAGGGTCGAGAGACCTCCTCAACAATTCCAGCCACTTGTTTTCCCCTTCGACCCCGACCCCCGCCCTCTCTGCGGGAATCTGACCCTCTAGGGCCCGATGAGGCCTCACGAAGTTATAGTGAATCCGTTGGCCTTCCACGAGTGGAGTTTTCATCTACTTCCAACCCCTCAGAACTTTCGTCATTGTCACATCAGAGAGCGGGTCAGCTCGTACAACTTGGAGCCCCAGTCCTTCGCCTTCACGACCGTGCTCGAGACGAGGACCCCGTCAACCCCTAGCTCGACTGCCCTCTCGACGTCTTCTCCATTGACGATCCCTGCACCGCAGAGCACGCTACCCTTGTACCTCGCCGCCTGCGCCGCTTCGACTGTGCGTCTTACAAGTTCCGGTTTTGCCTTGGAGACCGCGATCCCCGAGCCAATCAGTTCTGGCGGCTCGACCGCGAGGTAATCAGGCCCCAATTTGGCCAGTCTGGATGCTTCAGCGACCGTCCCGGCACAGAGGCAGACCTTGAGCGAGAGTCCACGTAGCCTGGGAACGAGTTTCCTGATCAGCTCCCCCGAAATCTGTGATTCGCTGTGGTTCAGGATTGTGCCCCTTGCGCCCGAAGCCCGGACTGCCTCGGCAGTAACAGCGCCAGTCGACCTGTCTTTGGACTCGCCCCCGACCGTTTGGCTGAACACCTGGACATCTACAGTCGATGCAACGAGCGCCAGGAAAGGCATGGGTGGGGCGACGATGGCTTCGACTGACATCCCCTTCGTCGCTTTCTGGACGGCACGGGCCAGCTTCACTGATCCATCGCCGAGGACCTCACGGTAATTCTTGAAATTGACGACGAGGACGCGCTTCATTCAGGTCAAGGCAAACGCGAGAGTGTCTTAAAGTATGGTCTGGCCGACCGTACGGTCACGAGGCCGGGGACTGCATCTAGAACCCGTCGTCGTCCGAGTCCTCTTCCCATCCGTCTTCGTCGAGGTCCTCGTCCAAGTCTTCGTCGAGTTCTTGATCCTCCTCCGACAATTGACGCCCAGCGCGCTTTCAATTATCCTATTAAACGTCTCGGTGAATGGGCTATCCCAAATCTTGGGAGCAAACGTTCTCCGATTCACTGCGGATTCACTCCGGCTGGCGGCCAACGTCGTCTCCGGGGGAGGACTTATAGTGTTTCCCACCGACACAGTCTATGGCCTGGGCTGCGACCCAATGAACGGGTCCGCAGTGCAAAAGCTCTTCGAAGTGAAGGGCAGGGCGTCCAAGCCTATCCCTCTTTTATGCGAAAGCCTCCAAAAGGCGAGCGAACTGGTGGAGCTGAGCCCCATTGCGAGAGGGTTGGCGAAGAAGTTCTGGCCCGGGGCGCTCACGGTGGTCGCACCACTGAAGTTGCCTGTTCCCTTCCCGCTGCATCAGGGTTCTGGCACTCTTGGGGTCAGAGTGCCGGGAGGCCGCCTCTGCCTGGAACTGATCCGCGAATGCGGCGGCTGGCTCACGGGGACGAGCGCCAACCTGTCTGGACGCCACTCCTCGACGACAGCCCGGCAAGCTTCAGACCAGCTTGGTGGCAGCGTCGACCTCATCCTCGACGGCGGGCCGACGGGCGCCACGGAGTCTACCGTAGTCCAGGTAGTCGGAGACAAAATAGTGGTTTTAAGGCAGGGTCAGGTCGGGGTCACGGATGAGTTGAGGGGGACTTGAACCTCGTCGTTACCTCCGCGAAGGGCCTCGAAGCCAAGGCGTCAGCAGAGTTCAAAGAAGTGGCCCTCCTCTCGGGGGCGAAGAAGCTCACCATCGAACGGTCGGCCTACGACGGGGTCATAGAGGTGGGGGTGGAGGACCCAAAGGCCCTGCTGTCATTCATCACGGAGTTCGTCAGACAGGAGCCCTTCAAGGTCAGGTTCATCATGCGCGTCATTCCCGTCGACCGCGTCGTTGACACGAAGATGGAGGAGATCGTCGGGGCGGTGGGTGAACTCGCTCCGGAGATCGGACAGTCGGAGACGTTCCGCATCACCATCGAATCAAGGGACTCTCCCTATTCCAACAAGGAGCTGATCGACGCCATTGCCGACGCGGTGGACAGGAAGGTCGACCTCGAGGCCCCGGACAAAGTGGTGCTTCTACAGGTCTTCGGGGAGTACTCTGGCGTCTCGGTGCTCTCCCCCAGCCAGATCGTGAGCATACCGAAGTTGAAGCGCGCCACCTAGGCTCTTAGCGCGTTCAACAGCGCGGCTCTCTCCACTTTCAGGAGCTCCTTCTCAGACAGGTCTCCTGGAGGGAGTGGCGACGACTCCGCAGAAAGCTTCTTGGCCAGGGAAGGTGCAATCGGCCCAGCGACCACGAGGACGAACGGTTCCCCCTTGGAGGCGCCTGCAAGTTCGATTGCTTTGTTTATTTGGGTCGTACCCGCGAACCTCAGCAGCAGGTCCATCTCGCGTTTCTGGGCCAGCAGGTTGCCCGTAGACGAAGCAAGGATCGTCTGGGCAGTGAGCATTTCAACGAGGGTAGAACTGGTGGCGACCGCAGGGCTGACGGTCTGTACCAGCGCTCGAGGGGACCCGGCTCTGACAGACTGCTTCAATCCTTCCGGGTCGTCGCCGGCCTTGAACAGGTAAGAACGGACCGTAGTTTCAACCGCCGTGAGAAAATGGGATCAGCACCACTTTTTCCCCGTTCCGGACCGTCCTGCCCGCCGATG
>JACQFO010000014.1 GCA_016200025.1 Nitrososphaerota archaeon | reverse complement strand
GGACTCGGGTGTCGGGGTCCCATTCGAATACAATTCAACTCTTCACAACTACAAGGGGTACCTGGGGATGGCCAGCAGTGGTGCTGGCGTCGGCGGAAGTTCGCAGTTCTACATCAATCTGAAGGACAACTCTGCGACTCTGGACCACAACTACGCGGTCTTCGGCAAGGTAATCCAAGGTATGGACGTAGTCCTAGCCATCGGGAGTGTCCCGGTAGAGCAGGTGGGCCAACAGCACGAACCTGTTACCCCTGTCTACGTGACGTCTATCACGATTCTCCCGAGCCCCTGAGCGGGGCTCTCTGACCTAATGGCCGCCTTTGCTTTCAGTCTCACTGCAACAGCCCGAACAGCAACAGCAACAACACGCCAATCGAATCACCCCTGCTGACCTGTCGACATGCCAGGTAGTTATTGACCGACCCTTCGTCTGTACTTGCCTCTGACCCTCTCCAGGGCGCCGTAGACCACCAATCGCTTCAAGATTCTGGAAAGGACCTCTTGGTGGAACCCCACCGCTCGCTTGACAGCCGAGAATCCTATGGGAGTGTCGCTCGAGCACACCGTCTCGCAGACCTGGAACTCCCTGTCTGTCAGCTGAAGATAATCATCGGTACACGCCGGGCATGCCACACAACAGACTCCAGACAAAGCTCTACCATCTGCATACTGCCGCCACTCGTATTTATTGACCGATGGTGCAGCCATGAAGTAAAGCGGGACCCGTCGGATTTCTATGATAGCATATAAGACGAGCCCAGGGGAGCCAAGGCCAAGGGGTCGTCGGCTAGACCTTTGGGCCCAGGATAGTCCTCGGCCCACTGGGGCAAATCTGGTCTAGGCTTTCAGCCTCGGGCGCTGAAGATCGCTGGTTCAAATCCGGCCGACCCCATCATTCTTCAGGTGCGTTCGCTTCATGCGGATATCGACCCACATCAAGAAATCTTAAACCAAGAGTCCCCTACTGGCCCTAGGTTGTCTCGTGTCGTAGGTCATTTCGACCTTGATTACTTCTATGCCCAGGTCGAAGAGGTTGAAGACCCATCTCTAAGGCAAAGACCCGTCGTTGTTTGCGTCTTCTCCGGAAGGACCGAGGACAGTGGAGTCGTGAGCACTGCCAACTACATAGCGAGGGAGTGGGGTGTAACTTCAGGCATGCCCATAACCACAGCTAAGGAGAAACTGCAAGACAAGAACCCTGCCATAGTTAGGATGAATCACGGAAAATACGAACTAGTTTCTGATAGGGTAATGGATACTCTGAGTCAGCACGTGGATATCCTTGAGCAGACAGGCATAGACGAAGCGTTCTTCGACGTTACTGCCACCACCGGTGGGGATTTCTCGCTCGCCAACAGAGTCGCCCATAACCTGAAAGACCTCGTCCTCGAAAATCATGGCCTGACATGTTCAGTGGGCCTGGGGAGGAGCAAGGCAGTAGCCAAGCTCGGATCGGAACTCGCAAAACCCGGAGGAACGACCATCACAACTTCAGAGTCTACCGAGAACTTCCTCGGTCCGCTCGAAGTATCTAGGCTCTATGGGGTCGGACCCAAGACTCTTTCCATCCTCATGACAATGCAGATCAAGACGATCGGGGAGCTGGCAAAGTTCGACCCCCTACAACTCGAAAGTCGTCTTGGCAGGAAACTCTCCTCCTACCTGCTTGCTGCCTCGACCGGCTCAGATACAGACCCAGTGGTCGCAGGCCAGGCCGCTACTCAGTACAGCCGAATCATCACCTTGAAGCATGACACGAAAGACCCACAGGTCGTCTTAGACCAGCTCTCCGCAGGAATCGACTCTGTGCACAACAAGTTGTCCGAATCCAACAAATCCTTCAGGACGCTTTCCGCAATAGGAATCCTGACAGACCTGACCAGTCATACCAAGAGCAAGACCTTCGAAGTGCCCATCAACGACGCTTTCAGCATGAAAGAGGGTGTCCTTTCCCTTTTCGAAGAGCTGAGCCAATCAGTTGGAAAGGATTTCAGAAGGGCAGGCGTCAGGGTGTCCGGACTTTACGACATCGAAGACCAGAAGTCTCTCTCGGATTTCCTCCAATCAGGTTAGTTGTCATGAGCGAACAAAAGGAAGCGTTGAAGGAAAAGGCCGCGGAATTCGCGAAGTACGGACCGAAGTTCGAGAAGGCCGTCGAGACGGCCCTCGCAGGCGGAGTGAAGGAGGCCCGCTTCCTTCCGAGCGGGAGGAAGATCATTTCCGTCGTGGGGAAGACGGGAGACGAATTCATCGACCCGGAAAAGCCGTACTGCTCCTGCAGTAACTTCTACTTCCGCGTCACTCGCGGAAAGGAGGAGCTCTGCTACCATCTCCTGAGCTACAAAATCGCCTACACCAGCGGGTTGGTCGATGTCATAGAGTTCAACGACGAAGAATACGGTCCATACTTCGCTGCGACCGTGGGCGACGTCTTCGACGTCCTCACCAAGAGCGGAAGCTAACACCACATGCCGGGCCTAGTGGGATGGAGCCACGGGCGAGATTCCCGTGCCGATGGCAATTCGATCTCGCGACCCCCTGCTCTCTTGGCTTGGCATACAAGGCAGGTGCTCTAACCAGGCTGAGCTACCGTGGCACGCCCTGCTCGCATCATACTCGGTTTATCACCTTTCTTCAGTGCAGGTCCTCCTAGACCGTCCCACCAGATGATAATCCTAAAGCCGACCCAGCCCGGATGCGGGCACCTTGGAATACAGACGCCTCGGCAGGACGGGAGAGAAAGTATCAACCATAGGAATGGGGACCTGGAGGATCGGCGTCTACGACAGTCCCGAGGAGAAGAGACAGCAGGTCAACGCCCTGAGGCGCGGCGTCGAGCTCGGGATCAACCTGATCGACACAGCTGAGATGTACGCCAACGGCCGGTCCGAGGAGATCGTGGGCGAGGCGGTCAAAGATATCAGAAAACAAGTCTTCATCGCCACCAAGGTCTCGCCCGAGAACCTCCACCACGACTCTTTGCTCTCCTCCTGCAAAGGCAGCCTCCATCGCCTCGGCACCAGCTACATCGACCTCTATCAGGTGCACTGGCCAAACTCTAGGATTCTAATCCAGGAGACGATGGACGCCATGGAGGAGCTCGTCCGCGAGGGGAAGGTCAGATACATCGGGGTCAGCAACTTCAGCGTTGCGCAGACGAACGCAGCACGGGAAGCGCTCAGCTCCAACGAACTGGCCTCCAATCAGGTCGAATACTCGCTCGCAAACCGCTCCGTCGAGGCCGACATCCTGCCCTACTGCGAGAAAGAGAAGATCTCCCTGATTGCCTACACTCCACTGGCCCGCGGCAGAGTTCCCAGCTCGATGTTCCCCGCCGGGCTGGCGGTCAAGTACAACATGACTCCCGCCCAACTGATGCTCAACTGGGTAACCCAGAGCGAAGCGGTCCTGGCCATCCCCAAGGCAGCAAGAATAGACCACATGGAAGAGAACGCCTCTTCACTCTCAGTCCGGTTCACCGAGTCGGAGTATCACGCCTTCAATGCCGGGCGGAATCAGACAATATAGACAAAGTCGTCATCTGCCGGATGCACCTACGCTTTTCGCCTTACTTTATATACAAAACCAACGAGTTAGGCGCAAGTTGCAGAGCCTCCTGGTCGAACACTGTATCTGGTGCGGACGCGTTCTGGACCCTACCAGGAGCCTAGAAGTCTCCTACCAGACCTGCAGCAATTGTCTCATCCCTCTTCCCACCGAATAGCCTGCCCGGACGGATTTCTGCTATCTCAGGTGGTGCATTCGTACAAGGTCCTTCTCGAAGTGCTTGAGGTTGGATGGGACCCTCTTAGCGATTGAGTCCTTGAGCGCGAGGCCCTTGTCCCTCTTCGTCTTCCACACCTGCGCGTTGAACTCCATTATGCTCTGGCTCACCTTTTCGCTCACCTCGAATCTCTGAGCCTTCGGGAACAGTTCAAGGTGTATGCTCTGCGTCCCATACTGCTTCCTCCAGACGTAGTCCGTGATGTAGGGGATAACTGGTGCGAGAAGAAGCAGCAGGCTCTTCACGACAGTGTGCAGGGTGTACCACGCGGCCTCCTGCTCTTGCTTGGTGACCCCATCCCCGTAGGCCCTCCCCTTCGCCATCTCCAGGTAGTTGGACGCAAAGACGTTCCACAGGAACTCCCTCACCTTGGTCGACACGGTGAAGACGTCGAACCTCTCGTAGGCCTTCACGCACTCTTCAGTCAACTTACCCAACTCGTTGAGCATCCACTTGTCAGTCCAGGTCAGCTCCGCCTCCGCGGGAGCAGGGAACGAGCCGATGAACCTGCAGGTGTTCCACAGCTTGGTCAAGAACTTCCCCGCGCCGACGATCCTCTCTTCGCTGAACCGGAAGTCGAACCCTAGGCCCGCCTCGGAAGCTCCCCAGAGCCTGAAGGCGTCGGCCCCGGTCCTCGCCAGCACAGGCTCGACGTCGACGAAGTTGCCCAGGCTCTTCCTCATGGCCCTCCCCTGAGAGTCCTGCCCCAGTCCTCCCACCCACGCGTGCTTGAACGGGGCCTTGCCAGTGAGCTGGAAAGACTTCAGCAGCGTGTAGTAAAGCCAGGTCCTCACTATGTCCTTGCCCTGCATCCTTATGGTCGTAGGGAACGTGAGGCTGTGGAATCTGCCGCCCTTCAGATATTTCGTGACATACAGGGGCGAGAGGCTGGAGTCCATCCAGGTGTCGAACGTCCTCGAATCCCCGACGAACTTCGTGTTCCCGCACTTCTTGCACTTCTTGAACGGAGCCTCGTCCCTCCATGGCCTGTAGTAGACCCCAGGCTTTGGCAGGTGGGGGGTGTTGCACTTGCTACAGAACCAGACAGGGATCTCGGTCGAGTAGTATCGGCGCCTCGAGATGGGATAGTCAGTCGTCAGCACGTCCATCCAGTCTAGGAGGATCTGCCGATGCATTTCTGGGTGGAACTCGATCTTTCTTGCCATCTTCTTCAGTGCCGGCTTGAATTCGAGCTGCTTGAGGTAGTACTCCTCCATGGGCACGATCTCGATCGGAGTCCTGCTCCTCTCACAAAGCGGCGTCCTGTGCTGAATCTGTTCGACCTTGGTCGCGACCCCCATTTCCTGGAGGTCCTGGATTACCTGCGACCTTGCGTCCTTGACGGCAACTCCCACGTACTTCCCGGTCGCAGCGGTCATCTTCCCGTCCGTGTCTATGGCCACCACTTCCTTCAGCTTGAACTCCCTGAACATGAGGACGTCGTTGTAGTCCCCGTAGCTGCAGACCATGACCACGCCGCTCCCGAACTTCGGGTCCACGCTCCTGTGGGCCTTCACTGGCACCTCCTTGTTGTAGAGAGGGACAATCGCGGTCCTCCCAATCGCCTTCCTGTACCTGGCGTCCGCTGGGTTGACGATCAGCATCTGGCATGCAGCCAGCAGCTCGGGCCTCGTGGTCGTCACTGGTAATTCCACTTTGCTGTCCTTCAGCTTGAAGGTGTTCGTGACAAGGTACGTCGGGAGTTCTTCGTATTCTATCTCAGCGTCCGCTATCGTGGTGTTGCAGTCGACGCAGTAGTTGTTGGGCCTGTTTGATAGGTAGACCAGTCCCTTCTTCCATAGCTCGATGAAGGACCACTGGGTCAGCTTCCTGTAGTCCTCGGAGTCGGTCCTGTACTTGTTCTGGTAGTCTCCTGAGATCCCCAATGTCTTCAACAGGCCGACCATGTAGGCCTCCAGGTCGTCCAAGGCGTGCTTGCACAGGTTGATGAACTCCTCGCGAGGCGTCTTCCTCATCTGGACCCTGTACTTCCTCTCGGCGAAGATTTCGACTGGCAGCCCGTTCCTGTCGATTCCCACCGGATAGAGGACCTGCAGGCCCCTCATCCTCGCCGCCCTCGCCACCATGTCGATTTGCGAATACTGGGTCAGGGCCCCCGGGTGCCAGGGCTTGCCCGAGGGATAGGGAGGGGGCGTGTCCATCACGAAGTTGGAATTCTTGTTCTTGCTGGGCTTGAACTCGAACATTCTCTCCATCTCCCAGGTCTGTCTGAGCTCATCCTCGAGCTTGGGGTCCCACGAAGTTGCCTCAAGCTTCGCTGAGAACTGTGGCTGCAAGAGATATCAGCCAGTCGGCCTCGTGGCCTATTTGAAGTTAAGAGGGCTGTTTCATGCATTTTCCGATTTCCTAGGAACCACGTCTCATGCGTTGTAGATGGAAGGGTCTTTGACCTCCGCGTCTCTGAACGCAACTTTCCTTCTCTTACAGTTGGAACACATCCCGCAGTGGACCGGGAGACTTCTACCTTCGACATCCTTGAACCCAAAACCCGAGTAACAACTATAGGTGTACTCCCAGGGGACGCCGAGGCTTTCGCCCAATTCGACGACCTTGTCTTTGTCGTAG
>JACQFO010000079.1 GCA_016200025.1 Nitrososphaerota archaeon | reverse complement strand
GCTGTGAGCGACGGATTAATATCGGGGGGCCACGGAGATGGCTTATGGGCAAATTCGCAGAAGAATTGGGCCACCTGAAGTCACACGTGCCCTACCCGGCAACCCGAGAACAGGTCGTCGCCGCGTGCAACAACAACATGCACGCAGACAAGGACGACGCCGAGTGGATGGCAAAGGCCCTCCCTGAAGGAACGTACCGTGGCGCGAGCGACGTGCTCACGGCGCTCCTAGCGAAGGTCTAGAGTCCGCGCTCAGCAAAGCGACGGGACTCTCTTCCTCCTTTTTCGTAGGCCGGAGTTCACCCAAGGGATTCATCATCAACGGTTTCTGAGTCTTGGGAGCGGTGCGCTGGTAGTAGGCTGCTCTACGCTTAGGCTTAATAGAATACTATGTCCTGGCCCAAGCAGAAGCTTGGCTTTCTGTCCGAACTGCGGCAAGGAAGTGTCGCCTCAAGCTGTCACCTGCCCTAACTGCGGTCATCCGCTCAAACAGACGCAGCCCCCAGCCGAGCAGATCAGTGCCTGGTGGTGGTTGCTACCTCTCTTCTTTTCCTGGATAGGCGGAATAATCGCCTATTTCGTGCTGAAAGACAGGAACCAGAGGACAGCAACAAACATGCTGATCTTCGGCATCGTCTGGACCATCGCAGGAGTCATAATCACAATTGCCTTCTTCGGGTTCCTGTTCGGGTTGGCCGGCGCGTACACTCATCCCTAAGAGCGAATTGACTTGCGTTCAGGGCACCGTCAGGGCCAGTGAAGCTTCTCCAGCGAATTCCGGCAGCGTCCTCTACTGCAGGGCCTTCTTGACAGCTTCGAAGTCAGGCAGGGTCCCAGGCTCAGGAGCGACCCACTTGAACAGAATTTTCCCAGCGTCGTCGACCACGAAGATCGACCTGTTGGCGCAGACATAACCCTGGACGCCGCCCAGGTTGTTCCACACCACGCCGTACTTCTTAATCGTCTCTCGTCCAAAGTCGCACAGCAGGGGGAAAGTCAAAGCGTACTTCTCCGCGAACCCCTTCTGGGCGAAGGGAGCGTCGACCGAGATTCCCACGAGGTTCCCGTTCAGGCCTTCCAGCTCGCCGTACATGTCCCTGAAGGTGCACATCTCCTTGGTGCAGACCCCGGTGAAGGCCCCGGGGAAGAACGCGAGGATGGTCCTCCGCCCCTTGGTCAGGAACTCCGACATCTGGCGAACATTCCTGTCGGAGTCGTAGAGTGTGAAATCGGGAGCCTTGTCTCCAACCTCTGGCATTGACGACGGCGTCGAACGCGACCCCGTTTAAGGCCTGCGGAAGGCAGTCTCTCCGCGCGATTGGTCAGCCGAGCTAGAGCCGCACAAACTTAGTTCTCCCTCCACTTCGCCTTGAAGAGCGCTATCAAAAGGAACGCGATGGTGAAGGCAGGCAGCGCGACCCAGCTCGTCAGGACCTCGTAGCTGGCCACCTGCAGACCCACCGCGTTCTGGACCAGAATCGACGAATGCGTCGTCGGGACCAGCTCAGCGAGCCACCTGAACTGGTCAGGTATCACTGTGATCGGATAGAAGACCGGAGGAAGGATGGAGAGGAGGATCGAGATGAAAGAGACTGTGAGGAAGGCCGTCCTCGTGTTGAGCAGGTAGGTGGACAGGAAGAACCCGATCGAACTCGTCGTCACCCATGTCATCACGACCACTGCGAGCACCTGGAGGATTCCTGCCGCGCCTATCCCAGCGGACGTCCACGCTACGACAGCGAGCAGTATCGCCACGGCCGGTGCCGCGAAGGCCAGCTCCGAGAGGGCCACAGCGAACATGTAGACGACCGGCGTCACCGGCGACGCCACGACCATCGACTGGAACTTGTGTTCGATCTTGTAGTTGGTCAGGTCCGCGCCGAGAAAGAGGCCCTGCTGCGACACCGACATCGTGATCGCCCCTGCCACGCCGTAATGGAAGGCCGCCGCGTTCCCGTTGACGTACAAGATGAACAGGATGGTGAACGGCGTCGCGAAAACGAAGGGCAGGAGAGTCGGAATCCTGTACATCGGGACGATTCCGAGGTAGTAGCAGAGCGTACCGACCGTCCTGAGCGTCCTCCACGCCCTCGCCCCGAACGCCTCTGTCATCTACCCATGCCTCCTTTCGATGGTCCACCTGGCTCTTTCTTCTCCACCGTGTCCTCCTCGATGCTCTTCCCGACGATGTCCACGAAGACGTCGTCTAGGGTGACCGGGGCTATGGAGATGGTCGCCTGACGCTTGAGCGCCTCCTTGCTGATCTCCTCCGCTACCTTCTGGTCGACGAACAGCCGCATCAGGTTCCCAGCCTCCATGACCCTCCCGTAGGAAGCGAGCTCCGCCTTCGTGAACCCCTCAGCGATGTCGATCCTGAGCTTGGACTTCAGGTGCCCTGCCCTGACCTCCGACGGCCTCCCCTGGACCAGCACCTTTCCCTTCTCTATGATGGCCAGCTCGTCGGAGAGCGCCTCCGCTTCGTCCATGTAGTGCGTGGTAAGGACGATGGACCTGCCCTCTTCTTCCTTGAGCCTGATGAGCTCACTCCACACCCTCCTTCTTCCCAGCGGGTCCAGGCCTATCGTCGGCTCGTCCAGGAACAACAGCTCGACGTCGCACGCCAGGGTCATGGCCACGAGAATCCTCTGTCGCATCCCTCCCGAGAGTTCCTCCGAGTGGACCTTCTCGACCTCCTTGAGCTCGACGGCGTCTATGACTTGCCGCGCCTTCTTCGACGCCTCGCCGCGGCTCTCCCCGCGCATCATCAACGTCAGCAGCACGTGGTCGTAGGCGTTGAGGGTCCAGAGCGGCTTGCCCTCCTGTGGGGAGATGGCTATTCGGCCCCTCACCTCCTTCGGGTACTTGATGGCGTCGATCCCGTAGACGCTGACCGAGCCCGAGGTCGGGAGCAGCTGCGTGGACGCAATCCTCAGGAAGGTCGTCTTCCCCGCCCCGTTCCTCCCGAGCAGCGTGAAGATCTTCCCTTCTGGGACCTTAAGCTCCAGGCCGTCGAGCGCAGGCTCCTTAGTCTTGTCGTAGTACTTCACCAGGCCGCTGGCTTCGATGATCGATTGTGGCATGACTTGTTCGTGCGCCGTCCGTCCCTCTACGAGTTATTTTAGGAAGAATAGGGGCGAACGACTCTTAAGCGTCCTGGGCCTCGCCTGGCCCGATTCGAATGCCCGCCACGCCCGACCTTGCTGCTCTGTCGACCACCGAGGGCCAACGATACAGCAGGCACCTCGTCCTCCCTGAGGTTGGCAGGGACGGCCAACGGAAGCTCAAGGTCTCCTCGGTCCTAGTCGTGGGCCTCGGGGGCCTCGGGACTCCAGCCGCCGTTTACCTCGCCTCCGCAGGGGTGGGAAGGCTGGGCCTCGTGGACCAGGACACGGTCGACCTGCCGAACCTCCAGCGGCAGTTCCTCTTCAGCGAAGCCGACATCGGAGAGAAGAAGGTCGAAGTAGCTGCTGCGCGGCTCAGAACAGTCAATCCTTATGTCAAGCTGGACGTCTGGGGAGACAAGCTCGACTCCAGCAACGCGCTCGACATCATCCGCGGCTACGACCTCGTCATAGACGCGACTGACAACCTCCCGAGCCGCTACCTAATCAACGACGCCTGCGTGATGCTCGGAAAGCCGGACGTCTACGCGAGCGTGTTGGGGTTCGATGGGCAGGCCTCGGTCTTCTGGGCGACCCGTGGGCCTTGCTACCGGTGCCTCTACCCGACTCCCCCGCCTCCCGAATCGGTACAGTCTTGCGAGGATGCCGGGGTCCTCGGGATGCTGCCGGGAGTCATGGGAAGCCTCCAGGCGGTCCAG
>JACQFO010000077.1 GCA_016200025.1 Nitrososphaerota archaeon | reverse complement strand
GTGCCTACGAGGCTGGCTATGATTAGAACGGGTATGAGTTTGCCAAGCTTTGAATGGAATAGTTGTGAGAAACTATCGTACGTGATTTTCATACGGACGAACTTGTCGGGATTCCAAAATGAGAGGTGGAGTCAGGTTCCTTATACAAAATACACAAAAACCTACACATGATAGCATGTATTGGAATAAAACATGGCATGACGAGGAAATCTTCATGAGTCTTCTCGACCTACCACTGTCTGAGGCTTCTCTTGAAATTGGGCATGCCGGACCCCGTTCATCCCAGTCGGGGAGGGTTCTACGCCAGCGTCGGTACGAGTCACTCTGGTCCACATTGTGCGTGCCGGATATCGTTGACTACTTGCCCGACCATGGTTGGGCGACGCGCCTCGCGAGTAGATATGACCCCAGAATCACTACTGTGGCTAACAGGGTTGACCCGAACTGGAACGGGAACTCTGGGATTCCTCCCGCGGTAGAAGTGGAAGTCGAAGAACTCGCTGAGGTGCTCGGCGAGTTGGTTGATGCGGTGGTAGTCGCAAAAGTCTGAGAAGGGGTTGTCGAAGTGGAAGTTTGGGAAAGAGCGAATTTGGCCAGGAATGCGTCCTGCGAGCCTGCCCCGAAACTTGTAGTTTGGCCTGAGACGTAGGCGTAGCCTCCAAGAAGCTCCAGGCCCTGTGGCCCGTCTGCCTCGGCTCCGCCCCAGATCGTGGACCAGAGGAGGTTGCCGCCCAGGTCGTAGCCCAGGAGCAGGGCGTCGCTGTTCCCGTTGCCGTAGCAAGACGTCTGTCCTGAGACTACAATGCCATTCCCTCCTTGCGTGACCCTGTCCATCCTCGAAGACTCGGAGCTGGAGCTCTCCCACAGGGCCGTCCAGACGAGGGTGAGATTTCGGTCATATTGCTGAAGCACAATCCTGTCCCCGGTCGTCGCGGAGATCCCGACTGGATACAGGAAGTTGGAATCGCCGGTCATCCCAAGGAAGTCCGCCTCCCCCGACCCCTCCCACCAGGTGACGTTCTTTACATAGGAGCCATCTGATTTCTCAAACGAGACGACCACTGCCCTTCCGCCGTAGAATACGTTGGGAGAATTGTACCGACCTGCCACGTAGATGCGGCTCGAGTCCATGACGATGTCCCCGTTCGCTTCGTCCCAGCCCGAGGTCCCCCAGGTCCTGCTCCAGATCAGATGGCCGTCCGTCGTATCGACCTTCAGCACTCCGATGTCCTGCGAATGTCCTGGCACCGCGGCCCATCCGGCAGCGTACAGGACGGCCCCGTCCACGACGATGCCGTCGACTTCATGGTAGCCTGCACCGGGGGAGCTCTCCCAGGTGGTGGTCCAGATCAGGCCGCCGTCCGAGGCGTTGTAGGCCTGCACAAGCATGTTCAGCGTACGGTCGGTCGAGTTGAAGGAGCGTCCGCCGACGTAGACCTTCCCGGCGTTCCAAACGACCTGATACGCCGAATCGTCCCCGCCGCCGTTGTAGGTGACGTTCCAGATGGTCTTTCCATTACTCGGGTTGACCTTGGTGACGAAGATGTCTGCCAACGGGCCGGGGACCGTGGTGCTCCCCACGTAGTAAAGGGCCCCCGCGTCGTCCGAGGTCACTCCCCACCCGACGTCTGAGTGCGCGCCGCCCTGGGTCGCCAACCAGATGGGAGCCACGGGAGTGGGTGCGGTGGACGACATGACACTCGTTGAAAGTGTGAGGATCAGCACCACGGCCGCCGAGGCCAAGACAGTCGACCAGCGTCTGGCGGACGAGGGAGTCCGCGAACTCAATGGCAGACCTGTCCTCCTGCCTTGGAGCCAGGATAGTCCCTAGTTAAGGGACGTTCTGTGCTGGCACGTTGCTCACCGGGGCGGTCGCTCTTCGATGCATCACCCACTTTACAACCTTGTAGACTACGAAGATCCCGATGGCGTAGCAGATTATGTAGAAGACGTAGACGATCTGCTCTATGGCTATGATGGTCACGCTCAGGATGACCGCGGTGGCGCCGGGTGGGGACGTATAGGTCCCGCTTGAAACAGAGAAATGCAGTCCGAAGAACTCCATGTCTGCCTGCGCAGTGTAGGACCCTGCAGGCAGCCTGAAGGTTATGGTCTCTCCCGGCCTGACGAGCCCGGCGCCTGCGGTGCCTCCGTTCCCTGTGACAGTCACCTTGCCGTACCCGATTATCGGTTGGAAGCCATCGTCAGGGAGAGGGAAGAAGATGTCGAAGAACGAATCCACTGGCGAGGGGCCGGGTACTGGAATTACCGAGCTGCCTGGTACCGCGGTCGCAGGACACGGATCCGAAGTCATGTCGACGTTGGCATGGTCGGGAGTCTCGGTGTTGATGTACCCCACGAGCCTGTTGACCGCGGGAGGCCCGGCGTCCTGTACTACCCATATTTCGTAGTGAACGTGCTTGTAGGTTGTGGAGGTCCAAGTCCAGGTCCTTATTTCGGTCGGACTTCCTTCCATTACGTACGTGCCAAGGTCTACCTCCTTGGGGGGCCTGACCGCGTTTATCGCGTCCACGATGCCCTGAGTCTGGGCATCTGAAATCGGACCCTGCACGCTGACCCCGAGCTCGCTCTTCGCCTTTCCGAATTTGTAGAGTTGGGAAATCGCCTGGCAGGTAATTGTGCCCATAACCTTGCCGACGGGCTTGTCGATGTCGGGCTGCGTCACCTTCTTCAGCAGGACACTTCCTGTGTAAGGCCCACCGGTGAATGCTTGCGGTCCGGCGGTCGTCCCCGGAGGCGGAGGGTCGGGCAAGTCGGCTTTGACCATGGGCACGAAGGCCAGCAAGAATATCCCGAGGAAAGCGATGGCTAGAATCGGTTTGGGTTCGGAGACCCGCACGGGTGCGGGGAAGCCTTGTTTTCTATTTAAACCTGTGAAGCGCTTCACTCGGGCTTGGTAAGCGCATGTTGTTCTCCAGGCCCTGGCCAAGCGGTCGCCTCAATCGCTCTGGGTCGTCGATCGACCTACCTTGTTTTGGCATAGGCAAGGGCGGAAGTCGGTCAGCAACTGCGCGAAGATGGCGAAGAGACATAAGCC
>JACQFO010000082.1 GCA_016200025.1 Nitrososphaerota archaeon | reverse complement strand
GTATCTGGTAGATTGCCCTTCTTTTTCTATCACGGCCGGGAGAGGAGGGGCGTGGCGGCGGGGGGGGGGGGCCCGTGGGCGCTGGGGGTTGGGAGGGCGGCGACCCTGGCTGCGAAGGCTGGGGTGATGTGCCTTGGGGCCCTGGTCATTGCGCTGCTGGCGGACGGGGCGTCAGGGGGGGCCCTGCTTCCCGTCGTTGAGGTGCTCTTCTGGGCCTTCGTTGCGTTTCTAGCTGTGGCAGGGATGGGGGCGGTGGGGGTCGGGTACCTGAGGCACCCGGCTGAGAGGAAGGCGATCCTGCTGGTGGGGGTGGTGGTCGCGGCTACGCTGGCTGCGCACCTCTACATCATCAACGTGCCATCGACCTCGGTCTGTGATTCGGACAACCTCAAGGTCAACGGGTGCATAGGGGACGAGACCTACTACGTGGCGCCGGCGGAGAACATGCTGAAGGGGAAACAGTGCTCGGTGGACTACACCGACCTGACGTCGGACTGCAATCTGGAGCACCCGTTCCTGGCGAAGGGGTTCATAGCGGCCGGGATAGCGGTCTTCGGGGACAATACGTTCGGGTGGAGGATCTTCCAAGTGCTGCTGGGGACGTTCTCGATACCCCTGATGTACCTTCTGGCTGTCAAGGTCTCGGGGAGCAGGCGCCTGGGGTACGTGGCTGCCCTGCTTTTGGCGCTGGACACGATGTTCTTCGTGCACTCGAGCGCGGGGCTGATCGACGTCCACATGGTCTTCTTTTCGCTGCTCGCGTTCGTTGCATACTTCTACAGGGTGAGGATATGGAGGTTCGACAGGCTTTTTGTGGCAGGGGCTCTGCTCGGGGTGGCGGGGCTGACGAAGGAGACTGCCGTGTTCCTGGCGCTGACACTGCTGACCTACCATATGCTCGCTGGGGAGGTGGGGGAGAAGGCCTCGGCGGGAGGGTGGTTCGCGGCGCTGAGGAGGAGGGTGGTGCCCACTGGGAAGATCGCCGTTTCTGGCCTCGTCGTCTTCGCGGTGGGGTTGCAGGCCTTCGACTCGCTGTATGCGGCCGGCGCGTTTCCTTTGTTCACGGAACACGTCAGCTACATGCTGAGCTACGGGGCGTCGCTCGTGGGGACGGGGTACGTCTACGGGCCGGGCCATGTTGAAATAACGCCCTTGAGCTGGCTGACCTACTACTGGCCGACCCCCTACTACGAGGACATCGTAAGGTTCTGCCCCAACCCGGCTCCGGGGGCGAACCTCTGCGTCTTCGTGTCTTACGTGGAGGTGGGTTACTACAGTCTGTCGAACATGTTCGATTTGTGGCCCGCGTTCCTCTGGGTGCCCTTGGTTGGGGTGGGCGTCTGGAGGGGGCTGAGGCCGAGGACACTGTCTCCGGAGGGAGAGGACCCGGCCACGGTGTCAGGAGGGTACGCGGTGGCTGACGTGAGGGTTTCGCTCCTGGCGTTGGTCTGGTTCTGCTGGAACTACTTCCCCTACGTGGTCCTCTACCTGGCTGGGCGGACGACGTATCCGTTCTACATACTCCCTGCGATGCCGGCTGTGGCCCTGGGGGCTGGGTTCCTGCTGACGAGGTGGAAGGTGCCGTGGAGGCTGGCGCTGGCCTACTTGGCTGCGGTCTTCGCGTTCTTCGTGTGGTACTTCCCGTACAAGGGGTTCCTCCCAGAGTGGCTCAAGATCATCATTCACTCTCTTTGAGAGGCCCGGGTTAAAGCGCGTCGAGGTCCAGCACTGGCAAGCCGATTCTCTGATAGACTCCCTCACTGGTCAGCAAAGGAATTCCGAGCCTTTTCGAACCGGCTGCGTGCAGGGAGTCGAAGAAGCCGAGGTCAGGCCGCTGAGATTTCAGCCGCTCTGCGACTACTACGTCGCCTAGCCTTACCGGGAGGAATTCTCTTACCCCGTAGGCTGCAAGGGCGGTGTCCATCAGCGAGACTGCTTCTTCGGACTCGGCGGGCCGGAGCCCCCGGGAGTACATTACGGCCCTCGTCTCCAGGACTGCAGAGGACATTACTGTGAGTTCAAGGTCGCCCTTCTTGTGCCTCTTGAGAGCCGCAGTGACCTTGTCGTGGCGCAGGTCGGACGACCTGAGCCCGAACAGGAAGTCTGATTCGACTAGCGCCTTCTGCGTGGGTTTTCGAAGAGCCATTTCTCTGCCTTCCTTCTCGCCTCCTTGTCAAAGCTGAAGTCTCCGAGCACCTCGTCCAGCCGATGCGCAGGGTCGTCGGGCACGGGCTTCATGATGAAAGAGTCCCCGAATGAGACGACGTACAGCTTTTGGCCCTCAGTCACTCTGAGCTTGGCCCTTATTTCCTTGGGGATGGTCACCCGGAACCTCGGGTCCACCTCGACGACACTCATACCCGTAGAATGATGGCATGACCCGTATAATAAAATTTCGCCCACAGGCCGATGAGCTGCGGTTGGAGGGTCATGAAAGTGAGTGAGCAGGTCGAAGGAAGGACCAGTCGAAGAAAACTATCCAATGATTCAGCGCGATTTCATCTCCCGCCATTGGAACGGTTTTGGCGGTCGTAGCTCCAGTGTGGTGAGGATCCTGATCGGAAGGTGAGTGACGCTCAGGCTCCAATGTGCTTAAGTGGTACCCCTTCTAAGTATGACCGTGCAAAAGTCGTCCCGCGTGAGGGTCAAACGGAAGGGGCAGGTCACCATCCCGGTGGAGCTGAGGACGAGGATGGGGCTGGTGGAGGGGGTAATGCTTGACGTCGAGGAGCGTGGTGATGAAATAGTGTTGAAAGCGGCTCCTTCGTTGAAGGGCGGGAAGATAGTGGGGAAGGACGAATACAAGGAGGTCATCTCAGACCTCGACAGGCTTCGGAGAGACCGAGGTTGACCGCAGTGGCTGACACCCGATTGCTCCTGACTTTGCAATTCCCTCCGGATGCAGGGACCAAGAAGACGGTGGAGGAGTTGACTCGGCGGGAGCTTTCGAAGCGGCTTCTGGCGCCTGCGATGGTCTTGACCGAGTTCGTCAAGGTCGCAGGTTCGAGGATCGGAGGCGAGGCCGCCAGAGTAAGGTTGACGATTTTGAAGGACCTAGGAATGAGGACAGTGGCCTTCGGTGAAGAGGAGGCGTTGGCAGCAGGAGACCTCCTTCTTTCGCACAGGGAAGTTCCCATCGCAGATGCGATGATCGCAGCGTTCGTCAAGACCGGAGCGGCGGAGTATGTGGTAACCGATGACGCACACTACAGGACTCTGGGCATAAGGACGAGGTGGTATTGAGGCTGTAGGTCATCCTCCCTCCTCCGTCCGAATTTAGGGGTAGGGCGACGGGCGAAAAGATGGGTGATGCGTCTTTGCAATCCGAATCGCCAATTCATATCTTTGCTCGCCAAAGTTCATAGGTAGAGTGAGCCTCTTGGCGTCCTTATGAACAAGGAAGAAAAACAAAAGACAATCTCAGTGCTCGTCGGGCTCGGCCTAGTCCTGCTACTTATGACTGCACCAATCGCGTTCGCCAACCAGGGGAACGGGAGAGGTCCGCAGGGGGGGCTTGGTCATAGCCAAGGCGTCTTCCACTCCCCGTCACAGGCAATCCGTGGGAGCGGCGCGCCGGGGGGGCCTCACTTCGACGTGAACGTCGTTGGGCTCGCGAAGGGAGGGAGCCACGGCGTAACAAACATGAGCCATGTCATCTTCGTTCCCCTCTATGGCAGCTGCATGATCCAATTAGTGGAAGGGGCGTTCGCGGTGGCATCCAACAACTGCATCTCTGGCGCTGCGGTCCTGCACCTACCCAACCCCAATGACACGGGCACAGGCATGCTGTCCTACTCGGTCTGGGCCAGGGCAACGTCGGCCGGGTCCTCGACGGCGGCAGCGTGCTCTACCGACCTGAACTCGTCGGCCACCTTCTGCGACACGGGCGCGCTCCTGGTCTCGCTCAGCAAGTCGGCCCCGCCGAAGTTCGGCGATGTGAGCGGAGGCCTGCTTCAGACCTGTGCTTCGGGCAACCTCACAGCCATCTTCTCCAACTCGGGCTTCAGCAACTCGTGGAACTACACCAACAGCGGACTACACCTACTCCAACTTCGTTTCTATCCCATAGAGACGACTAGCTCCGGCGGAGCCTGCTGAGCCTTCAGCGGGCCTCCCACCTTTTTTTCTTCATCGGGACCTGTCGAAATAAACTACCCAACCGGCCAGCGAGATTTCATCTCCCGCCATTAGAACGGTTGAGGCAGTTGTAGCCTCTAGAATGTCGGGCTTCACCAAGAACTGGGAGAAGAAGGACCAGGGAGGGGGGAAGGGACTTGGGACCCTACTGCGCAACCAGACGCCTGTGAGGCCTCAGATAGACAGGGCCACGAAGGAGATAGAGCTGCTGATAGCAAGGCTCGACCAGGCGGAGTTCAGGATAAAGTCGAGGGATGAGGCGATCTTCCGCAGGGTCGTCTCGGCGATGCAGAAGGGGGACCGGGACCACGCGGCGATCTATGCGAACGAGCTGTCGGAGGTCAGGAAGGTGGGGTCGACGGTGACCGGGGCGAAGCTGGCGCTGGAGCAGGTGTCGATGAGGTTGAGGACGATTACGGACCTTGGAGACATTGCCTCGACGTTGGCGCCAACGGTGGCAGTGGTCAGGGGCGTGAAACAGGGGCTCGGGACAATGCTGCCGGGGGCCCAGGGAGAACTGGACGAGATCACCTCGCTGCTGAGCTCGACGTTGGTTGAAGCGGGGTCGGTGGGAGGGACTTCGCTGAACTTCGGGGCGGCCAACGACGAGGCGGAGAGGGTCCTCGAGGAGGCGTCGGCGGTGGCGTACGCAAGGATGGAGAAGGAGCTGCCCAGCGTCCCGATGGTCGTTACGAGCAGGGAAGCAGAGGAAGACGAAGGCCTCACTGCCTAGGATCTCTACCGAGACTTCCTGCTAGTTGGACGGGTCGGCCGGGGTCAAATGAGCTCCACGTCCTCCAGTCCTTCAAAGTGCTTGTCCCCGGTCACCACTGTGCTGTCGGTGGACCTGGCAGTGGCAAGCACGATCGAATCGGCGAGCCCCCACCCCTTTACACTCTCCTTCAAAGAGACGTCCAGCTTTGCGGCCTGAACCGCGATGCCTTCGTTGAGCGCGATGAAGGCGCTGTTGGATTTCATGAATGTCCTCCTCTTCTCCGTCCCTGCTTCACCTTCCAGTCTTAGCGACTTGGCGTAGACCTCCGCGAGGCAGATGGAAGGCGTCAGCTTTTCATGTACGGGAGAGTCTATGATGGCCCGGGCCCTCTCACCCCTCTCAGTGCCCATGAAGTACTCTAGCCACGCGTAGGAATCGATCGCATATCTCAAGTATGGTCTCCATGGTCCCTCAGGTCCCTGACTGCCGTCTTCCTCATGGTGCCGAACATGCTCTCCCCGTTGGAGAGTCGCTCTGAGAGAATCTCGTTGATAGCCTTGGAGACGCCCCTGGGACCGTAAATCTGCCTAAGCCTGGCGTAGATGTCGTCGCGAACGGTGAGAGTCGTCTTTACCATAGATATCTACATATCATGAGATGTCTATGTCTATTTAAGGGCAACGGCAATCAGAGCCCTCGGTCGAGGGTCTTCGGTTGGAGCCTTGCGAGCTCGCCTGACGAAGTGACTCGAGCTCCTGCGTCGAGCCCTTCCCCTTTGGGACGTGTGAATAGTAGGAAGCCTTTATAGGGACTATCGAACCTACTAAGAGGTGGCACAGACGAAGGTGACGAGGAACAGGCAGGTGACGATACCAGCAGAGATCGCCAGGGTCGCTCATATCACTGAGGGCGACATACTCAGCGTGGACCTGGTGGGCGGGACAGTAGTCCTGAGGAAGGCCGAAAGCGAGCTTCCTGTCATCAGGATAGGCAAGAAGATCAGCGACGCAGAGATCGAACGCCTGATAGCCGAAGCCGCTGTGGAAGTATCGGGATGAGCGCGGAAGCGGTTGTCGATACGAGCGTACTCGTCGATGCGATAGTCGCCGAGGCGCGGAGGCACTCCCGGGCGAGGAAGGAGCTCGCAGGGCTGAAGAGGATGGTCGTCCCGAGCGTAGTCCTGTACGAGATGGTCTGGGTCCTCAAGAGGCTCGGCGTGGACGCGAAGAGGACGCGGAGCGCGGTCGAGGCGATTGTGAATGACTCGAAGGTGGTGGTCTTCCCTGATGATGGGCGCCTTGCGGTCAGGGCAATCGGGCGAGTAGTCGATGAAGGCACGAGCCTGGCCAACTTCGACGACAAGGTCGTCCTCGAGACGGCATTGAAGACGGGGCTCCCGCTTCTGACATACGACTCCGAGCTCATCAGGGAGGCGGAGAGGGCGAAGGTCCCGAAGTCTTCAGGAAACGGATCTGACCTAACCCAGGACCCATCGACCCTCGCTGGCTAGCGCGTGGCAACGGCCTCGCCGCAGCGTACCAGGTTGGTCCACGCCGTG
>JACQFO010000081.1 GCA_016200025.1 Nitrososphaerota archaeon | reverse complement strand
GTATCAATCACCCGCATGGCTTTTGGCCCGGGTATGGAATCTTTGGCTTTCATCTTTGTTGATATGATATGGAAAAATTTTCTAATAAACACTTGTCATGTGTTACAATGGGTGAAAATCACAGGGGATTTGACGAGCCAAATCGTAAACAAAGGCAGAGGCAAGAAAAGAAGAAAAGAAAAATGCAGAGGGTGGGATTTGAACCCACGAACCCCTAAGGGATGGGAGCCTCAGTCCCACGCCTTTGACCATGCTGGGCGACCCCCGCACTAGTTCGAGCCGCTTTTGCGAATTCTAAAAACCCTTTGAGGGCGACAACGCTTTAACGCAACACCCGCGCGGGTCGAGATCGAGCCGGCGTAGCTCAGCCTGGTAGAGCACGCGCCTCGTATGAAACACCGAGGAAGCGCGGGGTCGCGAGATCGACGCTCGCCGCCGGCTTTTCGATAACTACCCGTTGCGGGAATCCTTTAACTGACTGAACGGCTCAGACAACCATCTTGGGCCTTGGAGCTGCAGTGAGACCTCCGATTCTCGCCGTAGCTGGAGTGGCCGCGATCTTGGGAAGCACAGCGGTATATTCGTACGGACAAGGGCTGATTCAAGTGATTACCCCCGAGGTATCTACTTACTTTGCCCGAGTCGCCGGGGCGTATTTTCTGATTCTTCTGATCGGGATTACCATGGTGGTTCTCGACGCAGGACGATTCGTCAGAGGGAGGATACGCAAGGTCCTGGAGGAAGGGAAGGTTCCGCTCTCCCCTGGATGGATGATACCGTATGTGTTATCCACAGAAAGGCACCGAAGATACTTCCTCGCTTCGGCCAGCGCATTTGCGTTTCTCTACGCCATTGTAACCAGTATGATAGTGTACCAGCCGAGCGTGGACTTTGTTCGGGACTATGGGGTCTCCGTTCCCTCAGCGATGATTGGGCCATTCGGACAGCCACTGTACGCGCCGGTCCTGTACGTCTATCTCGTCAACCATCTCGGACTACTTCTGATTCCCCTGACGTTGTTGCTTCTTCTTGCCACGTCCGCGCTCGTCGGGCTGAACTTCGCATTGACCGCCTTTGCGTTCGACAACAGGGCGGGGGCCGGCCGAGGGTGGGTCGGAGGCCTGGGAGCTGTGGTGGCGTTGTTCACAGGCTGCCCCACCTGTGCGGGTTTGTTCTTTGCGAGCGTCTTGGGCGGGTCGGGAGCAGTGGCCTTCGCTTCGATCGTCGCGCTTTACCAGCCCGTGTTCATCCTCCTGAGCATCCCCGTCCTTCTTGGGACTCCCTACCTGATTTCGAGGAGCCTTTCCAAGGTCTTCAAGGAAGGGTGCGTGGTGATTCAAGACGTTCCGAAGGCCAAGCCGAGCTCAGACAGCCACTTCCTGTAGGCGACCGCGATTCTGTCAGATCGGAGGTGGAGCTCGGCCTGGAGGTCGAGGGGCAGGCGCTCGGGCCTTTGGGACTCGACCACCGGTATGTCCTGCCCTGTTATCTTGTCTTGGTAGGCCCTGAGCTCGGAGTCTGGGGTCTCCTCGGAGTAGTCGAGGGCAATGCACATCCATCCGATGCACCTTGTCTCGTCGACGGGGGTCACGTTTAGCTGGATCGCGAACTTGCCTTCGTCGGTTGATTTCATGAAGTAGGCGGTGAAAGGGCGGAGGACCCGGTAGGTGTAGTTGACGGTCTTGCCCCTGCCAGTGCCGTCCGGGTCGGGCTGCCAGACTATGACGTTGCGGGCTTCAATCCCGTCGGACCTGGTTTCGACTTCGTAGTCCTGGATCTCGGCGTGGGCCTCGTCTCCGAGGAGTCCGCCGTGGACGAAGGGGAAGTGGGCCACGTCCAGGAAGTTCTCCACAGCCCTCGTGGCACTCGCATTGTACACGTAGGGCCCACAGAGAATCTTCCTGAACTTGGGGTCGTCCCATTCTGCGAATGTGGGAATGTCACTGGAGGGCTCGCCCAGGCAGGCCCACAGGCTGCCGTACCTTTCCGCGGACCTGTACGTCTTGACGTGGGCGGTCGGCGGGGGCCTCTGTTCGGGATGCGATGGGAACTTGATGCACTGGCCGTCCTTGTCGTAGACCCAGCCGTGGTAGGCGCAGGTCAGGGTTCCTTCTTGGAGCCTGCCGAGGGTGAGCCTGGTCCCCCTGTGGGCGCAGAGGTCCTGCCATGCCTTTGCCTCGCCGGCTAGGCGCCAGAGGACGAGGTCTTCGCCGAGGAGTCGGGCAGAACGAAGAGAGCCTTCTGGAAGGTCGAAGGACTGGCAGACGACGTGCCAGTCGTTGTAGAGGATGGGGTCGGGGATTGCCTGCGGCTTACTCATCGCTACTCTGGCGGCAGTTCCTTGTACGCCAGAGAGATATCAATGCCGCGCCTCTTGTTGTACCACCAGGAGCTGATGTAGATCAGGGCCCCGGCGACGATTGAGGCGCCGATGAAGTAGTAGGTCAGCGGGTGCAGGGCCCAGACTACGGGGTAGGTTATGAACTGGTAGGACAGGAAACCGAAAACGAAGACGTTGAGAACCCCTGCCAACATCAGGATCCACTTTGTCCCTCCCTTCTCTCTCTTCATGCCATGGATGGCTGCCGCCAGTCCGACGAAGATGAAGTAGACCATGGAGGCGAGTATGGCCCCGAAGAGGGCGTCCGCGCCGCCGATCCCCCCGGTGTTATAGGCATAGGCAGCGAAGAACACGAGCCCGAGCGTGATGACAAGGTCGACCAGGTGGGCAGTTATCGGCGAACCGAAGCGCGAGCTGACCTGGGAGATTCTAGATGGGAGGAACCTGTCGAACGACTGGGCCAACAGGTACCTCGAAATCACGATGACGCCATAGGCGAGGACGCTGAGGTTCGAGAGAATCCAGCCAAGCCCGATGATGCTGGCGACGATGCTGTTCCCAGTGACTCCCGTCGAGACCCCCATCGCAAGGGTCCAGAAGTTGAACGAGTTGTTGAAGACCATCGTGGGGTTGGTGTACGCGTTGTTGGTGAAAGCCGGGCCCGCCACGAAGTACATCACTGCCATGGAGCTTGTCAGGAAGATGAAGACAAGAAGGGATGATATCGGAACGTTCCACTTGAGTGCGGTCCTCCCTTTGATTTCGCCCGCCACCGCGGGAGATGCGTTGAGCCAGGGGTAGACGAAGGCCGCCATTAGAGGGAGCAGGAAGATGGTCGCCCCCCAGTCGAAGGAGTTCGGAAATTGGGAGGAGATCACGTTATAGGTGTTGGTCCCGTTGATTGACATGTAGCTATGGTTGATGAAATTCTGCACTCCCGAGGTGCCTCCCATCAGCAGAACCCCCATCGCGAGGACTAGGGCGAAGAATCCGAATATTGTCAGAGCCGTTACCAACTTGAAGCCTGCCTTGGGTTTCAGGATGTTGATGCCGATGAGGCCCCCGAAGATTAGTGCGCCGACGATGAACTGGAGCGCCGGTATCGCCCCCGGCACTTGGCTTGGGACTGCGATTCCAAGGAGGTTGGGGTCGAAGGTGAAGAAAAGACCAACTGCGCCTATCGAGAATACTGTGGTAAGAACGATCAGTGCGAGATATGCGGTTGTCTCCATGGTATACCCCATGAACGAAAGCACGCTTCCAAATGGTCCGCCGAAGACCCTGCTGACCCAGACGTAGTCGCCTCCGGTGCGGGGGAACCGACGAGACATGACCGTGTATACGACAATCTGCGGGACGGAAAGGACGAAGGCGAGGACGGAGAGCACGACGAGGTTCACGCCGCCTGTGTTCTGTCCGGCAAGCAGCATTGGGAAGAAGCCGGCGATCCCGATCACGCCGAGAAGGGCGCCCACGGACATGTTGCTCATGTTCATGGCGATGGAGTCGAAGAAGCCGACGTTCTTGACCAACCCCGTGCTTTCCCTAACGAAGACCTTGGGTTGGGAAGCCTGGGCTTGGACTGCCTGCTCAGAATCGTCCAATGATATGGCAAAAAGTCTAGCGTATATAATGGTGCATTAGCACGAACGCCGCAAATCGCCCCTCATCTTGAAATCTAGTACCCGATCTCCGAGCTTGGGCGCAGGTGGCGCATCGATTTCACCCGACCGCACCTCTTGCACTTGTAGAGACCCCTTCCGCGAGGGTTGTAGTCTCGGGTGTCCGCCATGGCCTCGTGTTCGGTCCTCATCATGCATCTCTCGCACCAGCGATATTCTGCCAGGCGAAACCCCTTTCGTCCGCCTGGGCCCTTCGCAAAAAACCTTTGTCGCGTTTCGTGTTTTGGTGCAGTTCGAGGTCCTGGTGGCTGGCATAGAGCGGCTAGGGTGCCGGAGGTGCTGAGCTCGCGGTTGGGGACACTGTCTTGCGTTTCAGGAG
>JACQFO010000073.1 GCA_016200025.1 Nitrososphaerota archaeon | reverse complement strand
CGCCCTCGAAACCGAACCTTGCTGTGATCTACGCCCTCGCTGCGAAGTATTTGGGAATGAGGAGCTTGTACCTCGAGGCAGGAAGCGGAACCAGCGACCCAGTACCTTCCGAAGTCATCAGAGCGGTTAGTAAATTCTACGATGGCCTTCTGATTGTCGGCGGTGGGATCACGAATGCCGAATCCGCGCGCAGCGCCTCAAGAGCTGGTGCAGACATCTTGGTGGTGGGGAACCTCTTACAGGGCAAAGGGTTCGAACGGACTCTCCGTGGGATTGTCTCTGCGACCGCCCGTGGCTAGAATACCGATAGCACAGCCAAAGTGAGCGAGATCACATATGTCATATTGGCTAAGTCTCTGGGTGGATGGAAAAGAGATTGAACACATAAGCACCGCCCTTGGGTCGTCACAAGAGAACACAGCCCTAGCAGCAATCTTCCCTGATACTGAGTACTGGGAGATTGAAGAGCCTAGGCCCTTCGACTTCATTACGAACGAAGGGAAGGCTCAGTGGGCCATGAAAGAATATCTGACGAGAATGAAGAATTACGAAGGGGGGCTTGCGTACATCTCGAGCAGCCCATTGGGACCGATTCGGGCTCATGAGGCCTCACCAGACGAACTCTATGCGTGGGGCCGCCAATGGGAAGAGGAATTCTGGAGAGTGTACAAAATCGCAATCGCCTCACAGAAGCAGGGCAAAGATGTCAGAGTAGCTATTTTCTCGTAGTATCAACCATGCGGACTTATTTTGTCCAGAACGTGAGGGAACCTGATTTCTTCAATCCCAGAACTGGAATTGCGTTCGGCATCTGTCCCGTCCTTTCTTCGGGGCGACCGTCGGTGCGCCTTCCACAATCTGCTTGCGACAGACAAGTTAAGACCATTTCAACATGACCAGACAATTATCCCCCTCGCAGAATCCATGACTGGCTGGACACGATACACATTAAGACCTGCCCGAAGCCGATAGAGGCAACATGTCCTTCTCCGCCGACCTCGCCTGGGACCGCGCCCGCAAGCTCGCGCCCTTCCCATCGAGCCTCGATTCCTATTACCGCGACATACTCTCGCAATACGAGGCGGCCCACGACATTGCCTCGAAGGCTAGGGCGAAGGGCCTCGACCCAGTCGACACAATCGAAAGCAAGACGGTCTTCGACCTCGCCGACAGGGTCAACCAAATGCTGCGCCTCGACCAATTCGAGGGCCTCGTAGACCGCCTCCGTGAGCTTCTGAAGTCCACCTCCAAGGAGCGCGCGGCCCTGACGATTTCCCAAGAGATCGCGCTTGGCAAGTTTGGGGCTCTGGGTAGGGAGGAGGCCCTGGGCTACGGGGTCCGCGCAGGCCTCGCAGTGATGACGGACGGCGTCACCGTGGCCCCATTGGAGGGGATCTCTGGCGTCACGATAAAACAGAACGACGACAACAGCGACTACGTCTCGGTGTCCTACGCAGGGCCCATGCGCTCGGCGGGGGGCACGGAGGCCGCCTTCTCACTCGTCATAGCGGACGTTACCGCCAAGAAGCTCGGGCTCGCGAACTACAGGGCCAGGCAGGAGGAGGTAGACAGGTTCGCCGAGGAGCTGAGAATCTACGAGCGAGATGTCGGGAACTTCCAGTACAAGGTGACTGACGAGGACATCAGGCAGGCCATCTCCAACCTTCCGGTTGAAATCGACGGGATAGAGACGGACCCAGTCGAGGTCGTGGTCCACAGGAACCTGAAGCGCGTCTCGACCGACAGGCTCAGGGGCGGCGCACTCAGAGTCCTGAACGACGGGGTGATAGGGCGGGCGCACAAACTCGAGAAGAAGCTGGCCAGCCTCAGCATCACCGGGTGGGAGTGGCTCGGGCAGGTCAAAGGCGGGACCCAGCAGACGACCAACGAGACTGAGCAGGCGGGCGCCCACTTCGAGGAGGTCATCTCGGGTAGGGCCGTGCTCTCAATGCCGCGGAGCAGGGGAGGCTTCAGGCTCAGATACGGCAGGTCGATGAACACGGGCCTCTCTACGATCGGCATCCATCCTGCGGTCGCAATACTCCTCGATTACCCAGTCGTCACTGGGACGCAGGTGAAAGTAGACATGCCAGGGAAGGCAGCGACCATCGCCTTCGTAGATTCAATCGAGGGCCCCACAGTGCTGCTGAAGGACGGTAGAGTCAAACGCGTCTCGACCTCCGAGGAGGCAGAGCGTGAAAGAGAGAACCTCGTGAAGATACTCGACCTGGGCGACGCCCTTGTCAGCTACGGAGATTTTTTCGAGAACAACAAGAACCTCCCACCCTCACCGTACGTATCCGAGTGGTGGCTACACGACCTGCGGCGCGCCCTGGAGGCTATCCCCGAGTCATTCGAACGCCTGGCAAAGGGAGGGGTGACGAAAGAAAGAGCGGAGGAGATCGCGGCCATGAGTCTGCCTTCCGTCCCAACCGCCGCCGAGGCGCTCGCCATCTCACAGGCCATCGGGGTGCCCCTCCACCCCTCTCACACTCCGCGGTTCGACAGGTTGACAGTGGGCAGCCTCGCAGAGCTGAGGAAGGCCTTGGTCCTCGGGGCCGACAATATCACAGTCCAAATCACATCGAATCACACCGAGTCCTCTCTCCGGGCTGCGCTCATCGAACATCAAATTCTTGAGGAATCAGCAGTCGTCTCGGGAGATTTCGCGCTCATCCTTCGCACATTGCTCAACCCCGGAGGACAGACAGACGCCCCTCCCGCTTCCGACCCGGTGGAATTCGTGAAAGGCCTCTCTGGGATTACTCTCGGGAGGCAGAGCACGACGACGATGGGTATCAGAGTAGGCAGGCCGGAGAAGGCGATGGTCAGGAAGCTGAAGCCCCCTGTCCACACCCTCTTCCCGGTTGGATTCGCTGGGGGTCAGCATAGAGACCTCATCGCAGCCTCCAAGCATGGCCCCCTGACCATCGAGGTCTCGAACGTGTACTGCCCTGAGTGCAACCAGAGGCGGATGAGCTCGAAATGCGAAGTCTGCGGCTCCACGACCATGGCTTTCAGGTCCTGTCCAAGGTGCGGCACGACGACGTCGGACGACAACTGCCCCAACTGCAAGGCGAAGACGTCCCCCTTTTCACAGATGGAATTCGACCTCCGCGCAAGACTCGCACGAATCAAGAATACCATCCCCTTCAACACTTCCAGGCCAGTCAAGGGGGTGAGGGGCCTCGCCAGCGTGTCGAAGACTCCCGAGCCCCTCGAGAAGGGGGTCATCAGGAGCAAGCACGACGTCTATGTCTACAAGGACGGCACGCTGAGAATTGACGTCACGAACGCTCCGCTGACGCACTTTAGGCCGCGCGACACGAAGTGCGACCTGCAGACGCTCGCCCGTCTCGGATACACCAAGGACTTCCACGGCGAACCCCTCGAAAGGGACGACCAGATTCTGGAGCTGAAGCCTCAAGACATCATGGTGCCTGCGGACATAGCCGAAGACCTGCTGAGGATGGCACAGTTCGTCGACGACGAGCTCCAGGGCATGTACGGGCTCCCCTCCTACTACAACGCGGAGAAGCGGTCGGACCTCCTCGGAAGAATCGTGATCGGCCTCGCGCCTCACACTTCGGTGGGGGTGGCTGGACGGATAGTGGGGTTCTCGCAGACCCAGGTCTGCCACGCGAATCCATATTGGCATTCAGCCAAGAGGCGGGACTGCGACGGGGACGGCGACTCGCTGCTCCTCCTGGTCGACGCGCTGCTGAACTTCTCATTGCAGTACATCCCGCAGAGGATCGGGGGGCTGATGGACACGCCGCTGCTTGTCCAGCCCATCCTGATCCCGTCGGAGGTCGACGAGCAGGCGCACAACTTCGACATAGCCTCCGCCTATCCCCTCGAGTTCTACGAGAAGACCCAGAGCTCCCCGGCCGCCGCTTCTCTGGCTGGGCTGATAGAAAGGATCGGCTCGAGGCTCGAAGACGAGACCCAGTTCTACGGATACGGTTTCACGCACCAGACCCAGGCGCTGACGGTGAGGCGCTCCCGGGGGGCCTATTCGACGCTCCGTACGCTCACCGAGAAGATCTCGAAGCAGATTCAGGTGGCGTCGGAGATAGAAGCAGTCTCGACGAAGGACGTGGTGGAGTCGATAATCAAGACCCACCTCATCAGGGACATAATGGGGAACGCGAAGAAGTATGCGACCCAGGCCTTCAAGTGCAAGAAGTGCGGGACGACCATCCGCAGGCCGCCCGTCTACTGGGCATGCCCCAACTGCGGGGGCGAAATCAAAGGGACCCTGACCAGGGCCTCGGTCGAAAAGTACCTGTCGATCGCCCAGAGGCTCGCGCGCGACTACGACGTCGACTCCTACCTGAGGAACAGGCTCGACACCCTCCAGAGGGAGCTCGACCAGTTGTTCCAGGGCCCCAGGAAGGCGGACCAGACAGAGTTGACCGACTTCTTCAGGCCGGCGCTAGCGGAAGAAGTAGGCAGGCGAGTCTGAGAAGGAATATTTCACAGTCTGGAAATCCTTCCTCATCTCCCTTATCCGTCCAGTCACTTCGCGCTTCCTCTTCCCGGCCATGGCCAGGTGGATGATTTCCGCGACTTCCGCCATCTCTCCCTTGCCCATTCCCAGCCGGGTCAGCTCTGCGACTCCGAGTCTTATCCCCCCGGGGTTGGTGTAGTGCCTCCCCGCTTGGAGGTCTCCGGGGATCAATTGTCTGTTGACTACGATGTTCTGGGCCTCCAGACGCTTCTCGAGGGTTCCACCGTCAGAGTACTTGATTACATCCACGGCGACCTGATGGGACTTCGTGTAGCCGTTCTTCTCGCCGAGGACCTTCTCCCCGAGGGACGCCAGTTTCTGGGCGAGCGCCTGGGCGTTCACTACCACATCTTTCGCATACTTGCGCCCGAATTCGAGGAACTCGGCGAAGACCAGGGCCTTGCCCGCGACGCTGTGAAGGTGGTGGTTGCTGGTGGTTCCGGGGAAGACAGCCTTCTTCAACTGGTCCGCGAACTCGGCCTTCGAGACCACCGCTCCCCCCTGCGGGCCGAAGAGCGTCTTGTGCGTGCTGAAGGTCATCACCTGGGCTCCTTCGCGCAGCGGGTCCTGGAACATGCCCCCGGCTATCAGGCCAGCCACGTGGGCTGCGTCGTAGCAGACCGTTCCGCCGGCATCACGGATGATCTCCGCCAGCTCCTTGACCGGGTGGGGAAAGAGGAACAGGCTCCCGCCGAACATCGCAAGCCTGACCGACTTCTTCGCCTTGATCCGCTTCTTCGACGCGTCGACGTCGATGTTCATCTCGTCCTTGTCGAAGGCGAAGTATTCTATCTCAAGAGAGTGGACGAGGCCGGCGGAGCCGGAGAAGTCCTTCTTCCCATGTGAGATGTGGCCGCCGTTTGGTATCGAAAGCGCCAGCATAGTGTCTCCCGGCCCGCTGAGGGCCGAGTAGACGGCAAGGTTCGCGACCACCCCTGAGATCGGCCTGACGTCGATGAACTCCGCCCTGAAGAGCTTCTTGCCCAGGGCTATCGCCTGCAATTCTATCTGGTCGATGAACTTGCAGCCGGCATAGACTCGCTCCCCGGGCCAACCCTCGGCATACCTGTGCCCGAGGTCTGAGGCCATCACATCCCTGACGCGCCTGGACGCTACGTTCTCGCTTGCAATCATTGGAAGGCTTTGGGAGAACCATTTCTCGTGGGCCCTCACCTTGGCAATCACAGACTTGAATTCAGAATCGTACGAGGGCACGGACCGCGAACCATCTCATCGATAATTATGTGTTGAGGTGGAGGATGACTAGTTCCACAGAGTCAGGCCGAGACTTAGGGACTTGTCACGTCATTCGTACTTTCCGCTTGCTACGAAGAACAGGTAGAAGGCAGTCAGGCCGACGATGTACAAACCGCTGGCTATGAAGAAGGGCAGCTGCAAAAGTCCGAGCCCAAGTATCACACCGCCCATGTAGGTGCTGATGCTGTTGGGGAGCCTGAACGAGATGTTGCCGAGGGCGCTGACGATCCCTCTCTGCTCGGCAGGGAAGATGCTCATCGAGAATGAATCCAGTAGGGGCCCAGCCATGTTCATCAGGGCTGACCTGATGATGAAGACCCCGGCAGCCAGCTCGAAGGCGGGGATGAACGCCATGCTCAGCATGAAGACCATAGAGGAGCCAGTCGTGAGCATTATCGCCTTCATCCGGCCGAATCTCTGCGCCAGCCTGGGGCTAGCGACTGCCGAGAACCCAATCAATATGTTCGACAGCGCCATTATCGGACCGCTGACATCGTCGCCTACGTAGAACCTCAGGTAAAACCACGAACCGATTAGGGGGATGATGAACCCGGCGCCAAACCCTATGGTGCCGCCTACTACCGCGAACTTGGCCATGGTGGATGCATTCTTCAGCCCGCCCAATCCCCTCCGAGGCCCGAGCGTCTCCTTGTGACCTCGTAGGAGAATGAACACCATCGCGGGGGTCAGGAACGATACGACGGCGAAGACGAGAAGGGTGTCTCTGTGAAGGGAATAGTTGGTCACCGAGAAAAGTGCCTGCAGGGTCGGGAAGAGAGCGGGGGTCGCCAAGCCTACCCCGGAGGAGACGTTCAGCACGACGAAGGAGAGCGAAAAGACCTTGTTGCGGTTCGGGGCCTCGGTCAGGTCTGCGAGGAGTGCGTTCCAGGTGGTGATGGCCGCCGCCTCGGTGATCCCAAGGATGACCGAGACGCCGAGGAGGATAACGTAGTCGGTCGTCAGAGCGAAGACGGTGAGGGCCATCGAGCCCGCTGTCACCCCCAGGATGAGGAGGTACTTTCGACCGTATCTGTCGGACAGGATTCCCAGGGGAATCGAGACCAGGATCAGGACCAGCCCCTGGACCGCGATGATCGTCCCGGCCTGGGCGACGGTGAAGCCGGCTGTCACAAACCATACGCTGATTACAATCTGCAGGAATCCCAGGGCGAGGAAGAGCGGGGCGAAGGAAAGGACCAGGAGGGCGATTCTCCATGGCACCGCAGTCGACCCCGACTTTGCGACAACCGCTGGGGCTTCCGGGGGCGACGACCCTGCACTCTCCGGCAATCGCCAGGGGGAGCCAGGGGCTTCCTCCTTAAACATGCACGGCGCTACGCTTAAGAACGCTCGGCCTCATTCGATTTCTGCATGAGCGACAGCAAGAACAAGGCACCGATGCCGGCTTCCAGCGCAGGCCTCCTCACTTTCTTCAACGAAGAGACGCACGGCGTGAAGATAAGGCCAGAGGTAGTCCTCATAGGCTCAATCAGTCTGATCGCCGTCTCAATTGCCATCAACGCCCTCTTCCGCTGAGCAGAGACCCCCGAAACGTTCCGCAACGGAAGTCCTGGCGAGCAGATACAGGCACCTCTTCGTGCTGCCTTCGGCACCGCTCCTGCTCCTCTACTGTGGGCTCGTCTCGCTACTTCTGAGCGTAGTGGTCGGAGGAAAGGGAGTCCCGCTTCTATTCGCCTCCTCGTTCGCAGTCTTCGTACTCTCAGCGTCAGCCGTCTCAGGCGCCCTGCGAACTGCGGACAGACACAGCATCGGCAATTTCAGGCGCACGGCCGCGGTGCTTCTGACGGGGGAAGCCATCTGGCTCTTTTTTTCGTCCCTGGGCCTCGCCTTCGGACGTCTGAGCGGGTCCAATCCGCCCCTGGCGAACGCGATCGTCTTCGGTGCTCTCGTCTGCGCGGGGGTGGAATTCCTAGTCATCAACGGGGCTTTCACTGGGAGCACCATTCTGTCACTCCTGCTGTCCGGGGTGCATCCTGGCGCCACGCTCGTACTGATGTACCTGAACGGGTTCGGAGGGATGGACCCGACTGCGGCGACCTTGGGGGTCCTCGCCTTCATCGTCATAGCCGCCTTCATACCTTTGCTCAAGCGGAGGAAGACCAGCCGCGGGCACTCCGCGCTGAGCCTCTTCAGGTCCTTCATGAAGACATGGGCCGGAGGGGAGTCTGCCGAGCTGGAGGCAATAATCTCGGACCACTCCGAGGAGGCCGACGTGACGACCAAGGTGCTCCGATTCCAGACCAAGGGAGCCGACACCCTCCTTGTCTTCCCCGGGGTCCACCCGGGGCCCTTCCATCCCATAGGGAGTTACGACCTCCCTGGCGTCGTTTCGAAGGCCTTCGCAGGGCTCGGCAACGCGATGACGTTCCACAGACCGGGGGGCCACGAGAAGAACCTGGCGACCAAGGCAGAGACGCAGAGGTTCGCTTCCCTGGCCGCCGAATTCACGAAGTCGATCGTCACCAGGGAAGGTGTTCAGATGCGAGGGCCCATGAGGGCACAAATCGGGAACGCCTCGGTCACTTCTTCGGCCTTCGCGGACGACCTTATCGTCACCATATCCTTCGCACCCCTGGGGTCGGACGACCTGAACGCTGCGGTCGAGGACGAGCTGGCACGGCCGGCTTCCATCGCAGGCTTCGAGGCCAGCATAGTCGACTCGCACAACTCGATCGACCATCGCCAAGTTTCTCCTGACACTGCTGACTCCAGCTGGGAACTGCTTTTCGAGAAGATGAAACAGGAGGAGACGCGGCCCTTCATGGTGGCCTACTCCCACTCGAGCGAGCTCGGCTTCCCGCCGGCAGAGGACCTGACGGAAAACGGGGTGGGTCTCTTGATGGTCGAGTCGGCCGGGATGAAGCAAGTTCTGGCCCTCGCGGATGCCAACAACGCAGTCCCTCGCCTCAAGGGGGAGGTGGCAGCGGCCCTCGAGGCCTCCGGGTTTGGGCTCCTCGAGTTCTGCACCTCGGACAGCCACAACCTCGCTGCGAGGGGCCTTACGGTCGCGCGGGGGTACAAGGCCCTAGGAGAGGAGACGTCGGTTGAATCCATAGTCAAGCTGATTCTGGAGATGGCGAAGCTCGCGGAGGGCAGGCTCGTTCCGGTCCGCTATGGGTCGGGGCAGATTTCGAGCAAAGTGAGGGTCTTCGGGTCGAGGGCCCTCGAGGAATTCGCGGACATAACCCAGGCGAGCTCGAAGTTCGGCAGCCGCTACCTTCGCGCCGCGGCAGCTTCGGTGGGCGCCCTCCTGCTGCTATCCTTGTTGCTCTGAGAAAGGGATTTAGACGCTGGGGCATGAGACGGCCATCATGGGAGGTTCGACGAAGGGGGTGCTGATCGCCATCGAGGGGATTGACGCGGTCGGGAAGAGGACTCAGAGCTCTCTCCTCAACTCTTGGCTCCGCTCGAAGAGCTTCACTACAAGTGCGATGTCGTTCCCTGACTATGGGACAGCCATCGGCCAAGAGGTGAAGAGGTTCCTCCTGGGAACGAGGAACTATTCTCCCGAGGTTAGGCACATGCTATTCGCGGCCAACCGGTGGGAGAAGAAGGCAGAGCTCGAAGCTATGCTCCTTGGGGTGGACGTCGTCATAGTCAACCGGTATTCAGAATCCAACCTCGCGTACGGGACATCGAACGGCCTGCCCCTTCCCTGGCTGGTCAACCTCGAAGAGGGCCTGCCCAAGTCAGACCTGGTGCTGGTGCTGGACGCTTCCCCCGGCGTGGTGTACCGCAGAAGGGGCCTCAACAAGGACAGGTACGAACGAAACGTCGGACTCCAGGAAAGGACGCGCAACGCCTACCTGATGCTCGCGAAGGAGTTCGGCTGGAAGGTCGTCGACGCCAGCCAGGGAATCGAGGCAACGAGTTCCGCGTTGAATTCAGAAGTGTCTGCCGTCCTCGCCGCCAATGGCCGAACCGTTTAAGACTCCAAGCCCGGTCTTGAGAGGGGATTGACCCTCAGGTTCGTCGCCGAAATCCGCGACCCGGTCCACGGCTACGTGAAGATGACCGAGGTGGAAAGAGACCTGGTCGACTCGAGCTTCGTCCAAAGGCTCAGGAGGGTCCACCAGCTCGCCGGGTCGTACCTTGTGTATCCCGGGGCCGTGCACACTCGGTTCGAGCATGTGGTCGGGACGATGCACGTCGCGGGCCAGATAGCCGAGTCTCTGGTCAGGTCTTCAGACCTGAAAGAGGAACAGGTCCAGGAGGTCAGGATCGCGGTGCTTCTGCACGATGTGGGGCACGGGCCGTTCTCTCACATGTACGAGGAGGTGCTGACAGTGGGGTCGAGCTTGACCCACGAAGACGTCTCTCAGAGGATCATCCTGGAGACATCAATCGGGGAGATACTGGAGAGGAACGGGTTCTCAGCGAAGAAGATGTCCGAGTTCGCAGTCGGAAGGCAGAGGGGCAAACCTCCGTTCATGAACGAGATAATCTCTGGGGGGCTCAGCGCGGACATGATGGACTACCTACCGCGAGATTCCTACTTCACCGGAGTGGAGTATGGGAAGGTCGACACCCAGAGGGTCATAGACTCGCTGCGGGTCGCGGAGGGGCACCTCGCCATCGATGACGCCGCGCTCTACGCATTCGAGGCCTTGCTTCTGGCCAGGTACGAGATGTTCAAGGCCGTCTATTTCCATCGGACCGTGCGGGCCGCGGAGCTGATGCTGGTCCACTCGATGAGGCTCGCCGACGAGGTCCTCGGGCTGACTGACCTAAGTGACCTCGAAAGATACCTCGACCTGACGGACGAAATCGTGATTCAGGACCTCGTCACACTGGAGCCTTCCACTCCGGAGCTCAGGGAGGCCAGACGCCTCGCACTCGACTTCCGAAACCGCAGGCTCGTCAAGTGCGTCTTCGAGCGCGTGGTCCAGCGCAGGGACAGCATGGTCGGGCAGCTCTTTGCGAAGGAGAGCGTGAGGCGTAAGGCCACCTCGGACCTTGCGAGGTCGGCGAAGGTCGACCCCATGCACATCTACCTAGACGTTTCAACGACCCCCTCTGTCCCCTACACCTCGTCGAGGGAGGCCCTGACCTCGGTGAGGTTGGTCTCCTCCGAAGGGGGGAAGAAGGCCGCAAGGACGGTGCCACTGAGCGAGCTCCCGCTTGTGGGTTCCATAGCCGGGTTCGTGGACATGTTCCGGGTGTACACAGTGCCTGAAAGCCGGGAGTCCGTGGAGAAGGCGACGTCATCGCTCTTCGAGGGCCAGAGCTTCGTCACCAAATCCATCCGCGAGAGGCGGTAAAATAGCGAAGCCCGTTCTTCGGCCGTGGCAGTCGAAGAAAGGTTCGCCTACCAGACCTTCCGCCCCGGACAGAGAGAGCTCGCTCAACGGGTCTACGAGGCGTGTGCCGGAAGCGGCATTCTTCTCGCCGAGGCGATGAGCGGATTCGGGAAGACCGCCGCGGTGCTCAGCGGTGCACTCGCCGCGGCCGAGGAGACAGGGTGCAGGGTCGTCTACACGTGCAGGACGAAGCGCCAGATCCACAGGGTCGTCGAGGAGATTTCAAGGCTCCAGAAGAAGCATCCCTTCAAGGCAGCCTCGATGCTCTCGAAGTTCGACTACTGTCTCCTGAGGCGCCAGAGGCCCGTCCCTCAGGAATCCTTCGGCTGGTATTGTTCGTTCAATGTCAGCAACAACCTGTGCTCATACTTCCTCAACGTGCCCCTTGTCGGCGCAGGGATGGAAGAAATGGTCAATGGGGCGGTCACGGCCTCGCAGACGCACTCCGAGCTGCTTCGCGCTTCCGAGTCGCTCCACGTCTGCCCCTACGAAGTTACAAGGCTCGCGATGGTCCAGGCTACGGTCGCGGTCGCACCATACCATTATGTCTTTGACCCCAGGGCGGCGGCTGTCCTCTTCGACAGGAATTCGCTTGACAGACGGAAGGCAATCCTCGTCGTCGACGAGGCTCACAACCTAAGGGACTTCCTTAGGGGAATCCACTCGTCGACCTTGACCTTCGACGAGGTGGACGGCGCGGTCAGAGAGGCAGAGGCGCTGCTCATGGACGAGGCGGCCGCGTCTCTGAGGACTCTCAGAGAGGTCCTGGGCCGGGCCGTCGTCGGGCACGCCTCGTGGCTCCTAGACAGGCAGTCCATCCTTGAAAGATTCCGCGATGAAAAAGGAACTGCATGGCTCCAGAATCTGGCCTTCGAGCTCAGCGCCTGTTCCGCGGCGGCCTGGGGTTCCATAGCATACGAACGGCGCCTCCCCTCGCTGGTGCTCAGGGTCGGTGATTTCCTGGCCAAGCTCTCAGCCGAGGGACCAGTCATGGTCAAGTGGGACAGGACGATGGGGCTCATCGACCCCGACCCCGTCAGCGGGCTGGAGGCTTGCCTCAAGGAGTTCAAGAGCTCGGTGCTCCTGTCGGCGACCATCAACCCGTCATCCGTCTTTTCCAGGTCCCTCGGCCTGGCCCACGCGGGGACGTCAACCTACGAGGTCAAGACCGAATCCGCGGTAACAGTGAGGACAATCGTCGACAAGGGCGTCTCCACCAGGTACAAGCTGAGGACGCCAGAAATGTTCGCAAAGATTTCAGACAAGATCGCTGCCGTCGTGCGTGGAACAGATGCCGGCGTCGGGGTCTTCGCTCCTTCCTACTCGGTGCTCGGCGCGGTTTTCGACATGGTCACCAAGAGGGTCGGCGACAGGCACCTTGTCCGGGAAGTTCAGGGGCTTTCGAGCCAGGAAGCCGCGGACGTCTTCGATTCTTTCCGCTCAAGCGAGGGCTCGGTCCTCTTCGGCGTGCAGGCTGGCCGCTTCTCAGAGGGAGAAGACTTCAACGAGGAGATAATGGGCGCCGTGATCGTGGTAGGCCTGTCTCTTCCACCCCCTTCACCGCTTCTCTACGCCGAATACGCGTGCCTGAAGCGTGCGGGCGAACCAGACTCCTTCCTGATGCTCTCCCGCCTCCCCGCCCTCAGGAAGGCCTTCCAGGCCGCGGGCAGGCACGTGAGGAGCCCGGGAAAGAGGGGCATGGTCTTCCTGTTCGACGAGAGATTCGACTCTCAGGTGGTGGTGGACCTGATGCCTTCGTGGCTGAGGAGCGACTTGCTCGTGGGGGACTTCACTCCCCAGTCGTTGGAGGGCCTCGCCCGCGAGTTCTGGGCCTACCAGAGGTGACTACCTCGCCTCTCCGGAAGGCGATCTTTGCGGCGGCAATCTGATCTACCTGGACTCCTTTCAGCCGCACGCTTCTCGCCGAGGTCCCTGATTCGTCGACGACCTCGACGGTCGCCTCGGGGACCTCCCGAGCTAAGGTTCCGGTTATTTGCGCGGCCACCTTGGGGTCCCCGTTGCCGACCTTGACCACGAACCTTCTGGCTGCGACGTTCCTCGCAAAGAGGCCGACCCTCTCGCAGAGCGCCTTCACGGAGTTGAAGGTCCCCAGGGCTAGGCGCGTATCCCCGTAGAAGACCGCCATGCCAATCCTCTTCCCGGGGTCTATCCCCACCGTGACTGCCTGCTCTCCTCTCCCAAGTCGCGAGATGACCTGCCCACGGAAGATGCCAGGGTTCTCATGGAGGCCCTCGAGAGGCATCGCCTTGTCTCCGAAGAGCCCAGCTTCGGAGGCGCTCGTCAGAACAAGGTCGCAGTGGCGGCAGTCGGAATCAGGGAGCCTGCTTTCGAATGGGAGTGCAGCCTTCCTGAGCCTGGATACAATGGCGTAGTACTCGCGCCCCCTCTCGGTGACCACGCAGATGCGGCTCATTTTGAAATACCGACAAGGGGCCAGCCGCACCGATGGGCTATTGAGTCTTGACATGCAGCGGGCGCACTCTTTCTTCGGGCCCCTCAGTGGGAAGACCACGACCTTCCTCGTGGAGGGAAGGGACTCTAACCTGGCGCTCGCGAAGTGCATCTGCGCATTCCTCTCACAGGGGGGCGGAGGCTGCTCGATCCTGGACCTCGACGCCTTCTACTCGTCCAACTCCGAGGCCGTCTTTGGTCCGCTTCCCACTCCTGCAGCCAGGTCGATTGAGGTCCGAGTCCCGGAGGCTGGGGCTGTTGTGGAAGAGGAGCTCCCCTGGCTCTACTCCACCGAATCCGGCGTTGTAATCCTCGACAGCCTGAACAGTCTGTACCATCTGCTTTCCATCGGAGACGGCGGGTCCAGGGGGAGGAAGCTCAGCTTCGCGGTCGAGGGCCTTTCCTATCTCGCCAGGACCGGGCGGAGAGCGGTCTTCCTGGTTATGTACAGACGTGAAGCGTTTCCGCGCTCGGGAGGAGGGAGGTCGATATCCACACTCTCGGACCTCACGGTGTCAGTGGGCCTCGACGGCCAGCGCCTTCTGTTGAAGTGCGAAAGGGGGACTGCCTGGCCTGGAGGCAGCTATTCTATCCGAACGACTTGAGCCTGGCGATGTCGAGGCCAGTGAGGACAGACACCGCGACCAGGAGCAGCGCTATCACGAGGTACAGGTTGACTGTCCTCGTCCTCGTCGTCTGCCTCCCGCTAACATAGGCGAGGTAAATCCCTGCCCCCCCGAGGAAGATCACGAAGGCGTTGATGATTGCTTCGGGAATGGTCTGCGCGCCTCCGCTCGGGTAAATTATCAGGCCCTGGTTCTGAGCTGGCACCGGAAATACAATCGCGTTGATGAAGCCGGCCATGAGACCGACGATCACCAGGACATAGACTACCTGGATTAGCCCGCCCCTCCTGGACGCGGACTCGACCAGGCCCGAGAGCCACCTCTCGACTGCTCCTATGGTGCGGGCATAGCCCCACTCCATCGTCTTTCTTATCATCTAGCGCCCCGCCAACATCTCTGCTGTCTCCTTTGCCCACTGCCCCGTCTGCACGTTGCGTTTAACCCTATCCAAGTAGTCCTTCCATCCAAGGATTCCATACGCTTTCACCCAGTGCGGATAGGCAGTCTCGAGGCTCTCCTTTCCCTGAAGATGGTACCGACAGAGCTCCGAGACAGCGTCCCTGGAGCAGAGCAGGCATTTCACGCTCTTCGCCTCGCCTTCGACGGACAACTCGGGTTCACGCAGAGCTTCCAAGGCCTCCGTCCTCCCATCACGTGGACCATGGGCCACGAGCAGTGTGCGCAGGCGTTCCCTGCTACCTTGATCGTCCCCCTCTGGGGCAAAGGCGCGGAGGCCCTGCAACCCGAAGGGTAGTTCGAGCAGCCCACGAATCTCTTCTTGGTCCTGACCGACCTGACGACCCTCAGCGTGCCGTCCTTGCAGACTGGGCAGGGCCCCAGGAAGTCCTGGGCACCAGCGGAAGAGGTGAGGGCCCGGTCGAGCTCACGGCCGACCTCCTCCTCGTTGGCAATCAGCCCCAGAAGCTGCTCGGACATCGACCTTATCGTCGACCTCATCAGGTCAGCGTCTCCAATGCCATCCTCCTCCACGGCCTCGAGCTCTCCTTCGGTCTTCCTGGTCAGCTCAGTGGTGGCGATTGGAGGGGCGTACTTCTTCATGATTTCGATTACAGCCAGCCCCAGGTCGGTAACCTCCATGCTTTGCCCTTCGACGTAACCCCTCTCGACCAAGGTGGAGATGATGTCGGCCCTAGTCGCCTTCGTCCCGATCCTCTCGCTCTCCATCCTGCCGAGGAGGGTTGCCTGGTTGTACCTCCGCTGAGGCTGATCGAAGGACTCGCTGGCTTCAACCTTCGCGACCTTGAATCTGTCTCCTTCTTCTACCCGGGGCGCGTCGAGGTCCTTCAACCCCGAGTACTTCCTGTAGTAGGCCAGCCATCCTAGGAAGACCGTCCTTGCCGCCACGAGCGTGAACTTGTGCGCTCCGACGGATATCTCTACGCGGACGGCCTCCCTTCTGGCAGGGGGTCCGAAGGTGGAAAGGAAGCGCCTCACCACCAGGTCGAAGATTGAGGCCTCCGCCGATTGCGGGGCCCTCCTCGGCTTCTCTCCAGTTGGATGGATGGCCGGGTGCGCCAGGTCGGTGCCTGTCCCCTGGGCCGGCCTGAGCTCTCCACGGAGGAGTTCGTTCGCTTCGACGGAATACTGGGGGAGGCCCGAGAGGCCCCTCAATATCCGGGCGAAGCCGGTCGACGGCGGAAGTCTCTGACTACCCGTTCGCGGGTACGAGATCAATGCGTCAAGGTAGAGCTTCTCGGCTGCCTGCATCGTCCGGACCGGGAGGAGACCAAAGGCCCTGTAGGCCTCCCTCTGAAGGTCTCCAATGTTGAAGGGCGACGGGGGAGGCACCAGAACTGTGATCTTGGCGACCTTGGTGGCGATCGCCTCCCGATCTGCGCACTCCGACTTCACCTCTTCGGCCTCGGACTTCGTGAGGATCCTTTCCCTGGAATATTCTGCAACGAGCTTCGCGCCCCCTCTCCCAAAGGTCCCCGAAAGCTTCCAGAAGGGGACGGGCACGAAGGTGCGGATTTCCCGCTCCCGTTCCACAAGGAAGTTGAGGGAGGGTCCCTGGACCCTCCCAATGCTGACGGTCCTGAATCTGCGTCCTGACCCCAGGGCGGATTGCGACAGCGCCCGGGAGAGGTTGATACCCCAGACGAAGTCGATCGCATGTCTCGCCCTTCCCGCCCGGGCCATCCCCTGGGCGCCCTGTGACGCCGCCTCCCTGAAGGCCGTGACCAGGTCCTCCTTAGTCAGCGTGGAGAACTTCGCCCTCAGAGCCTCCTCCTCCTTCCCCCCGCAGGCGTACCTGAGGATGTTGTAACCGATCGTCTCACCCTCCACGTCGAGGTCGCAGGCGTTCACGAACTTCGAAGCTCCTTCGGCGAGCTTCCTGATGGCCGCGACCCTCCGTCCGGCGCCCGCCCCGGCCTCGACCAGGTCAGAAGGATACCATTCGAGGTCGAAGATCGGGTAGACGGTCCTTTCTTCGAAGGGGTCCGAGACAGCGTAGAGATGTCCTTGGGCGGAGCAGACGACCAGCTGCTCCCCTCCCCACACGAATCTGAATACCGTAGTCCCGTCTACCGTTGATCCTGTCGCCGAGCCGTCCGAGAGCGCCTCAGAGACCCTCCTCGCGACGTCGGGCTTCTCACAGACGACCAGCGTGTACCCTGCCTGCCTCGGGGTCCGCCCGGGCATTTCGAGCACTTTCCCGCTAGGAGAACGACCCGTCCAACTTCGTGACTTCGACGGAGAACTTCGCAGTCGAGAGCTTAGTCCCGCACTTCTTGCACTTGTAATCGGCAGCCTTCAGCACGTCCCCTGGGGACCTGAGGTCGAAGCCAGAGTACAGAGCGGTCCCGCATGACATGCAAGCAATCTCGTAGGTCACGCGCGCACCCGCGCTGCCTGTAGGCGCAGGGTGTATGAAGTTTCATACCGTGGGCCCCGCATACCCGAGGCTCCTCAGGTACACGCAGTCCTCCATCGATATCGCGAATCTTCTCGCGGGGTACTCAGTCTTCTTCATGAGGTTCCTTTGCAGGCCTCTGACCAGCACGATGGGCGCCGCCTCATCCGACTCTCCCATCAGCACCTCGGCCGCGGAGCTTAGGTCGTCGGCGATGGCCTGCGCGGTGACTTTGAGGACGTTCCCGAAGAGGTCCTCCTTCCCTCGGAAGTCCACCACTGCCTCGATCCCCGATGCAGCGACAGCGACCCCCACCGTCCCCCGCCGGGTGGGTGAAAGCCTGCTGTCGCAGACCACGACGCCGATGGAGACCCCGAGCGACAGCATCGCCGCCTCCCTGATCCTCCAGGCGGAGACCTCTGGGCGCCTTGGATACAAAACAACGCTCCCGTGACCGATGTTGGACCTGTCGATGCCTGCGTTGGGGGACAACAGGCCGTCCTTGCTCGCCATCAGAAAACCTGGGACCCCGCCCACGATGGTATCCGATTCCCTCAGGACCAGCTCACAGAGCCTCGGGTCTGCCCTGTACTTCTCCGCGAGCTCCTTGGCCCTCCTTGTCGGCTTGACCCCGACGAGCTTGACGACCCTGCCCTCCGCTATGGCGATGAACTTGCTCGAAATCACGAGCACATCTCCGTCTCTCAGCACCCCCCTCAGCTCCTCTTCGATGAGGCTGGCGATGTCGAAGGACGAGGCCCTGGCCTCGGCCGTAATCGCCCTTAGGGTAATCATGCGGGCTCGTCGGACGTTTCCCTCTTAAATAGAGTGAAGCGTCGCACAATCGTATGCTCAAGGAGACTCAGCTCCATTCTTACCATGCCGAGCACGGGAAGCTTACAGAATTTGCCGGCTACGAGATGCCTCTGTGGTACACCACCACCACCGAGGAGCACCTCGCGGTGAGGAACGGCTCCGGGATCTTCGACGTCTCCCACATGGGGAGGCTCGCGGTCAGGGGGGAAGCCTCCACCGCCTTCGTGGAGGGCCTCGTCCCCACCTCAGTCGCCAGGCAACAGCCTGGCAAGGCGTTCTACACGCTGTTGCTCAACGACAGGGGAGGGATCATAGACGACCTGATCGTTGCAAGGCTCGGCCTGCAAGAGTATTTGCTGGTGGTCAATGCCGCGAACGCCGTCCGCGACCTCGACCATGTCAAAGCACTCGCTCCTGCGCATGGCGTCGAGATCGAGGACCTTACCCCAACCTCCATCATGATCGCGGTCCAGGGGCCAGGCGCGCAGAGGTCTCTCCAGGGGCTCGCTGACGTCGACCTGGCGGGGCTCAAGAGATTCCGGTCCTCGGCGGCGAAGGTCCTCGGCCAGCCCTCTCTGATATCGAGGACTGGGTATACGGGGGAGGACGGGTTTGAGGTCATCATCCATGGTCCGACGGTAGAGAGCCCTGGGGAGGCCGTGAAGGTCTGGGAGGGGCTCGCCGCCACCTCAGTCCCCTGCGGCCTGGGCGCGAGGGACTCTCTGAGGCTGGAAGCGGGCTTTCCTTTGCACGGCACTGACATAGGGGAGGACACCGACCCCTTCCAAGCGGACCTGGCCTGGGTCCTATCCTCAGACAAGGGAGCCTACGTTGGGTCAACTGCTGTCTCAGAACTGCGGTCGCATCCTCCAGGGGCCGTCCGAAGAGGGGTCGTCCTCGACCAGGGGATACCAAGGCACGGGTTCGATGTCCTTGAGGCCTCCGGCAAGGTAGGGACTGTGACAAGCGGGACCTTCTCCCCCATCCTGAAGAAGGGCATCGCCCTCTGCCGGGTCGAGACTACGGGTTCCGAGCCCGGGACCGAGGTCAGCGTAGTCGTGAGGGAGTCGCCACAGCCTGGACACATAGTGAAGCCTCCGTTCTACGACGAAGACGTCTACGGCTGGAAGAGCCGGGGCAACGGTAAATAGCCCGCCACGAGGGCGACCCCTCGGATGGACCTACAGGGGTACGGCATCCCAGACGACCTGCTCTACACAAAGGAGCACGAGTGGGCCAGACAGGAGGGTCATGCGGTGAAGATCGGGATAACCGACTACGCGGCCAAGACGCTCAACGACGTGGTCTACGTGACCACGCCCAAACTCGGTGGGAAAGTCCAGCAGTTCCAGACCATGGGGACCGTCGAATCAATCAAGGCCGTCTCCGAGCTCTACTCCCCGGTCTCGGGCACTGTGACAAAAGTAAACTCAAGGCTAGACATGAGCCCCGAACTTGTCAACAAGTCTCCCTACGGTGAAGGCTGGCTCATCGAGGTCGAACCGGCCGACCTCGAATCAGAACGCAAGAAGCTGCTCGACTCCAAGGCCTACTCGGCCTATCTTTCAACTCTGCTGAAGTGACGGAAGAACCATTTAATACCCCAGCATGAGTTGCGCCGCAGATTTGAGATTTCCCTTCGGCTCGCTAAAATCCATACTGAAGCGGCCGACAGTATCCAGGAGGGCGATAATGACCGCCATGGTCCTTTCGATAGTATTCACGATTGCGGTCTCCATCAGGGCTTTCGCCTCCAGGTATGGCTTCTATCTGAACGAGTTCGACCCCTACTACGACTACTACGCAGCCTCGCACATCGTTACACTCGCCCAGCAGAACGGCATAATCTACTCGCTGTTCAACAACCCTGCCGACTGCGGCACCACGGTCTACACGACGTGCCACAACCTCCAGGGCTACTTCTTCTGGCACGACACTGCGACGTGGTACCCATATGGAAGGGACGTCGCAGCCACCTCCCAGGGCGGCCTCCAGCTGGCGGGCGCCATGCTCTACCTGCTCGTGCACAACATCTTCGGCCTGCAGCTCACCCTCTACGACTTCCTGGTCATCCTCCCCGTCGTCTTCGGGGCATTGACCTGCATCATGTTCTACTTCCTCGTCAGGAAGATTGCAGGCGACGCGGCGGGCCTCTTCGCGGCCCTCGTCTTCGCGGTCTCCCCTCCGCTGATCGAAAGAGGAAACCTGGGCTGGTTCAAGTCGGAGCCCCTCGCGATTCTCCTCTTCGTTGTGGCTAGCTACCTCCTGCTGACCATCTTCGACAAGGACAGGGCAGTCCGCAGCAGGGTGACGAGAGGACTCGCCGCGGGCCTCTTCGCGGGATATGCCAACGCGGCCTGGGGAGGCGGGGACCTCTTCTCGGCCACCTTCGGCCTGTTGTTCCTGATTCTGCCGTTCATGAACACGGACCTCTCCGATCTGTCTCCGGCGATAGTCTCGTTCACGGCCGCCACACTCTTCGTGAGTTCGGTCTTTCCCAGGCCGGGTCCGGCCATAGTCGTCAACCCGGTGGGCCTCGCGCTGATCGGGGGCACCGTCTTCGTCCTCGTCGCACAGTGGGCCAAGACCTGGTCGAAGCCGGGGGAGTACAGGCGGAACCTCGTGAAGCTGCTCTTCGGGTTCTCGCTGGGCGGCCTGGCACTGGTCAGCTTCGGACTTGTCGGAGGCCTTTCTCTTAGGTACATTTCGGCCATCGCCCCCTGGGCCCGCAGCGGCAACGCCCTCGTCCAATCTGTGGCGGAGCACTTCGTCCCGACCGGGGGAGACTACTTCACCTCCTATGCGATTCTGCTTTCCTTCGGAATGGCCGGCGCGCTCGTCGCTCTGAGGCGGAGGAGCATTCCAATGACCTACGCTCTCCTCTTCGGCTTGACCGGCCTCTACTTCTCGTCGGCGTTCTCTCGTCTCCTCGTCTATTCTTCGATCGCCCTCGGTCTGCTCGCGGGCATAGGGTTCGCGGAGCTCGCCTTCGCGCTCGTAAAGCCCGGTTCGACCCAGCTGGTGAAGAAGAAACAGCTGTCGGGCTCGTCCAGGAGCGAAATGAAGGTCGTCTTCTCAGTGGCCATGGTCTTCTTGATAGTCTTCCCAGCAGGCGCCTACTGGATACCGAACCCCATACCTTGCACAAATTCGAACGTAGTCTTCTGTGACCAGAGCCCGGCCGACAGCGCTGTGAGCTTGGCCAACGGGGCGACCAGCTACTCCCGCTCCTCGATCAGCGACTGGGTGCAGACTCTGCACTGGGTCTCAACGTACACACCCACCGACTCGGTCATAATCTCCTGGTGGGACTACGGCTACTGGTTCGCCGTCATGGGCAACCGGACCTCCACGGCAGACAACGCGACCTTGAACAGCACAAGGATAGCCCAAATCGGGCGCATGTTCATGTCCAACGCATCCCAGGCCGCGCTCATAGCCAAGAGCATAGGCGGCGACAGGCCGACGTACGTCGCGATTTTCGTCGTCGGGAGCATCATCACCCTGTCCTCGTCCGCGGGCACCTCGACGCAGTACTATGCCCTGCAGGTTCCAGGCGGAGGAGGATTCACGGCCGGCGGAGGGGACGAGAGCAAGAAACAGTGGTTCATCCGCATCGGAAACCTGACCGAGTCGAAGTTCCTCGAGTGCCCGAGCCTGAGCTCGCCTGGGTGCACCTCCGTCGACGACTTCAACCTGACTCCCTACGCCCTGCAGAACACCCTCTTCGCCCAGCTCCTACCATTCAAACTCGCTGGGTACCTCGTTAGCCAGGCGTCGAGCACCGGCCAGCCGACCATCAGCATCTCCCAGACCTACACGCCGGGCGCCAACGGGAGCCCTCCGATAGAGGCCTTCGGGTATCCCGCTCACCTCACATTCCCATCGAACAGCACCAGCCTCTTCAGGCTCGCCTACGCTTCGCCAAGCATGGGCATTACCCCTGGCACCAGTCCATTCCAGTGCCCAGGGTCGACGCTGAACTGCTTTACTGCGATCTTACTCTATCAGGTGCTGCCGTAGGCCAGAGGGCTACGGTACCTCGCGTACCTGTCGTCCGGCGAGTACCTGGCGGGATGGGCTGTCAGAGTCTTGCCGCCACAATAGGGACACTTCTCGCCGAGGGTGTACCTCGAGCAGTCTGCACACTTCAGCATCATGGCCTTCAAGTCGCGCCGCCGTACTTCCTGGAAATCTCTCGCTTGAAGTTGAAGGCGTCGTGCTTCCCGACCCCGTCCTTGATCTTCTCCAGGACGCTGTCAAGGACCTTCTCTGCCTGCTTGTAATCGTCTGCTGTGATCCTGACCCTGTACCTCGGCGCGCCGGCATAGGTTATGCGGACGTCGGCCGACTGTGCCCCCGACGCGGCGAGGAGCGTCTTCTTGACGTCCTCGATCCCATTGGGAGACCTCGACGATACTTCGACCAGAGCTCCGACTTCATACCTTGGCGGGATTATCTTCTCCGAGGCAATCTCGGCTATGACCTTGGCTGTCTTGTCCGGCAGCCCGAGAGGCGCCAGCCCCTTCTCGCCCTTCTTTGCGGCCGTCTCCAGGGCCTCGTAGAGTGTCCCAAACTGCTCCTCCAACTTCTCCTTGAGCGACTTCTCGTGGGCTTCGTCGATGCCCAGCTTCTTCCTGACCCCGCCCATGATTGCCACCGCCCTCTCCTCCCTCTTCCACTCGATGACCTTGGCCCTCCTCTCTTCATTGGTGACTTGCCTGAGCGAAAGGTCAATCTCTCTTCTAGCCCTGTTGGCCCTGATGACCTTCAGGACCAGCTTTTGCGAGACCTTCGCGACGCGGTCGATGTTTCTCACCCAGCCCGTCGATATCTCCGAGACGTGTAGGAACCCGTTGGTCCCGTCGTACTGGTCGAGGTTGACGTAGATTCCATGCGACGTGATCTCCCTCACAGTGCATACGACGACCTCTCCCGCCTCTGGAAGTGGCTTCTCAGTAAGCATGGAATCTTCGGGCCCGGCGACCGCTAATAGAGGTTTCGCAGATTAGTGAGATATCGGGCCGACGACGCGGTTATCCCAGTTTCTTGGCTTCCGTGACGAAGATTAGCGACTTCCCGCCTCTGCTTTCTGCCAGCTTCTTGCCGCAACTACTACAGCCGATATCCTTGGCGGAATTGGAGAAGATTATGCGCTCAGTCTGGCAGTCAGGACACTTCACTAGAAGGAAGGCGCTCTTGACGTTGGGGATAGGTTCCCTGCCGCGCTTCATGCGGCAATCTCCGCTTTCCTCAGCCGAATCCCGTCCCTCATCACCTCCCTATTGCATTCTTTGCATTTCAGGCGCAGCGTGGCCTTCTTGGTGGTCTTGGCGGTCCTTATCAGCTCGGGGAACTTCTGCCCGCCGTACCCTCGCTTCCTGTGGGCCTGCCGCCTGGCGCCCCACGAACCGGCTCTCTCCTTTCCCCTCTTGTACAATGCCACTGAGTGCGTGGTGTGCTTCTTACACCATGGACAGTTGGTCCTAATCTCTTTTGGGAACTTCATTCTCTCAGCCGGGGTTTTCTCCGTCTTCCATCCTCCCCTTAAAAGCCTTGGTCGGATTTCGGTGACCTTGTCTCTATTACTCGCGCCCTGCGCTGGCCGCCTCCGGCCTCCACCATCCTCCCATGCCCTCCTTCATCATCGCCAGGACATCTTCGGAGGCTTCTCCGCTGACCTTCACGGAGGAGACGACCCCCTGGGAGCTTGCCGACTGGACCGAGTGGACGTTCGCAAGGTAGTACATCAGCGCCGGCGGGTCCCGCCTCCAGCGAGACTCTATCAGCCTGATCTCGCGCCGCTCGTGGAAAGAAGGCGGGTTGTCGAGCATCGTGCCTAGGGCCGTCCGCGCCCGCACGTCGTCGTTGCACAAGATTCCCACGACGAAGTTGTCTTGGCCCCGGTTCGGCCTGTAGACAGCGTCGAGGTTCACTGTGAGATGCATGAAGAGGAGGACATCACTCTCCCGGTCGAACTTCCTCACAGTGAAATTGCACAGAGGCCTGTCGTCCCTGCCTTCGATCCTCGGGATGAACCAGACTCTGAACCTGTCCCTCAATGCGTCCCACTCTCCTCGCGCCAGCCTGCCGATGTCGACGTCGAGCGGGGTGAACGGCATCCTCGCTACCAACGAGAACACCTTGCTTCCCTCCCGCGGATAGCTCGAGAGCGGGACCCTCGTCAGGCAGGCCCCCATAGCAGGCCGCAGTCTGACACGCACAGATGACCTAATTTCTGCACTTAACCTCCAACGGGTGAGGGCGGTGCGAAGGAGTCTGCAGGCGGTTATATGTCGGACGGGACTCGTTCAACGTGCAGCAATATTCGCACTATTGCAAGCAACACAACTTCTGGTACTGGCCGTCTCAAGGATGCTACATGTGCCAGGGGGAGCGCTCAATTCCACCCTCTCCGGCCTGAATCGAGGCCGCCCTGTCAGAACTGTTATTTACCGACATGGGCACGGCCCTGCTCGCATTGTTCTTCGCGAAGACCGCGACAAGCTCTGAATGGAAGGCCGTCGCGGCAGCGGTCAAGACCCTAGTCGAAGAAGCCACCTTCGAGGCAACGAGCGAGGCCCTTACTTTCCGGGCCATGGACCCCTCGCACGTAGCCCTGGTCGACCTACTACTCCCGAACGTCAGCTTCGAAAAGTACGAGGTGGACAAACCGTTCAAGTTCAGTCTGAGGGTCGAGGACCTTGTGAAACTCATCGGCAGGTCCGACTCCAAGGACAGCGTGGAGATAACCTCTACAGAGGAGGACGCCATAATGATGAGGTTCATGAACGGGTACAAGAGGGAGTTCACCGTCCATCTGATCGAGAGCACAGGAGGCACTGCGCCTCTCCCCAAACTCGAATTCGATACAAAAGCAATCTTGACCAAGACTATCTTCGAGAGGGTCCTGAGCGACATCTCCGTTGTCTCGGACCAGGTCACGATAATCGCCT
>JACQFO010000072.1 GCA_016200025.1 Nitrososphaerota archaeon | reverse complement strand
CGATGTGAACATAGTCGGCAGTTCTGAAGGACCCGCCAGCTCAATTCGATTTTCAAATCCAGAACAGAGGCTTCGTCGTCCTGCCTGGGCTGTAACTCACTCCCGCGCGACCGGTTCAAGAGCGCTGTATGCAGGATCCAAAGCTGATCTTCCGGCTCCAACCGGAGTTGAGAGGCTGAGACACCACTTCCGGCCTCTCGAACTCGTAGGAACCGCGGCGAGAAGAACTCCGGCAGGGGTGCCCTTCTAACGCGGAATCCTGGATCGACTAGCCGCAGCACGCTCAGGGAATCGAACCCAGGATCAACGACTTCTAATTGGCCCGCTTGGTCGAAACGGACTCGGGTGTTCGTCCGCCCCATCGCTACACCGTGACCCGCGTTCGCGCGGGTTCTCCCGGAAGTTGGTAGTAAGAGTCCTTCCGGCAGATCTGCGAGACCTGGCCCCCGATCGCGTCGGCGAGCTCACGGACAATTTCTTCGCAGCGCGGTCCCTGCATTCGATCTACATCAACCCACGAGGTGCCGTCCAAACGCACCTGGGCCTTCAGTTCCGCGGCACCTCCCGCCCGGCCGGGATCTTGCTCCTGAGCCAGCACCTGCACTTCGCCATTCGGCAACTTCGCAGCGCGCACTCGCATCCCCTTGCGCCCGAGATGTTCCATCACACGGTCTACCGTATGCTGGCGGACAAGAGCTTCGACCCGGCGGCGATCACCAGCGGTATGAATGACCAGCTGCCCGTGCGCGGTGCGCTCGAGGGCCATGCGCTCGCCGGCATCACTGCGTAGAAGCATGATCGGCGGTTCGGCGTGCGCTTTCTGTCGGCGCAGGGGTTGCTCTAGACGGTAGCCGAGCTTCTCAGCGCTCCTGATCAGCGACTCGGGCTGGCGCGTATGCAACCCGAGGGACGTGATCGAGGGTGCCGCAGCAGGGACGTCGCCGAGAGTGATGCTTCGGCGTAACGCCGATTCAACGAGATCCCATCGGCGCTCTTCCTTGGCTCGTTCCAACGCTGCTCTGTCTTCCGGGGTTTCTTCGGCCAGCCACTGCACGACCGCGACGGCACCGGCAACAGCCCCTACCACGCACACCGCCGCGGCCCCAGCCGCGACACTGGCAACCGCGGAAGTAGTGGCGGCCGAGGGCTCGTAGGGACTCACGTAACTGGTGTTGCTCATTGCTTATCCTCCTGCATTTTCAGGGCCTCAGGATTGGGAACGGCGTCGGTGAGAGCTATCAACGAAGTACGGCGCCCCCCGTCGTGAGGGCAAGGGCATAAAGGTTACCCGCAATAGCCGAAGCAGCACCCCAGGCAGCAGTTCGGCTGCCAAAGCGGTCTTCACACGTCCGCCGGTCCGGCCGGATCACAGTACATTCGACCCCAGCGCCTCAAGCCCTGAAACTCGTCATGGAGTGCGATTGCCCGCATACGTTTGCGCTCCGCCTCGCTCTTCAGCAACTCCAAATCCAATGGCACCTGTTCATACTCAGCCCGCGCGACAGCCTGCTTTACAACCGACCGCAAGTCCGCTCCCGAGAACTTCTCTGTAACTTCCACCAAGGGCTGAGCCGTGCAGGCGACTTCCTCAATCTTTCCGGTGAGCCACCTCTCCAGCATGAGTCGCCGGGAGTCAGCACTCGGAACGTCAACGAAGAAGCTGGCGTCGAACCGTTCCGATCGTGTCATTGTCAAGCCGATTTCTCCCATGCGTGTCAGTGAGTTGCAGGTGCCAACAACAAAGTTCGGATAGGGATTGTCGGAAAGCCACGAGAGCAGTGCCCCCGTGCACCGCATCATCGTGCCGCCGTCCCGCTCCGATGACTCGCCAAACGCCTTTTCGATCTCATCAATGAATACGATGTTGGGGCTCATAGCTTCCAAGGTCGAAAAGGCCTGCGCAAAACGGCGCTCCGTCTCGCCCAGCAAGGAATTCATGAGCGATGAAATGCGGAACTCGACCACGGGCAAATGGACGAGATGACCGATCGCGCGAGCCAACATGGTCTTGCCAGTTCCAGGAGGGCCCACTAGCAAGATTCCCCGCGCACGCCCAGCCCCGGAAGTGCGCATTTTCTCACGGTTGACCTTGAGGAATTGAGTAAGGTAGTCGAGCCCAATCGGCAACTCGACCTCATTCGTGTCCAGGACGTTCATTGCCAGTTCCCGACGAAGCTGTTCAGCTTTCCGGCTTTGCAGTCGTTCAAAGGCCCCTTCAAAATCCAAGGAATTCGGCGCTAGGGCATCGCGGAGGGCATCGCGGGCCGCGCTTCGAGTCAACCCCACCAAGCCGGGGGCGAGTCGGGCCCCTTCCCGACGAATGGTCTCAACGTCGATCTTGGCCCCGGTGCGATGCGCAGCAACGGCTACCTCCTCTCGCGCAATGGCTTCGAGCTCATCTGATCTAGGGTAGGGAACGTCCAGACGCACAAACTGATCAGCCAGGATCGAAGGCAGGTACCGTTCGGATTCTGGAGGTTCGAGGAAGACCAGTACAAGGCCATCACTGGCTGTCTCTGCGGACAGCATCTGAGAGAGCAGCATCCTCATCCGCCGGTCACCTCCGTCGTCGCGGAGAAAGCCGGCTGAATCCTCCAGAACAACTAGTCCTCCTCCCTTCAGCTCTTGAGCATGCCGAAGCAAGCTCATCGCGTCGGGCGAGTCGCCCCCAACCACATCCCATCTCAAGTTGGCCGAGTTGTACCGCCGCCGATCGGCTACGGTGAAGTGAAAGAGTGGGCGGTTTGACGAGGCGATCACTTCCTTCAGGACATTCATCGCGTGCTCACGGTCCCGGGTTCGTAGCAGGCAGGCCCTTACAGCCTTCGTTGCCTGGCTCGACTGGACAATACGGGAAAGACCATCCGCGAAGGTCTTCAGGTTGTAGATTGCGTTCGGCATCTGTCTTTTCCTCCTTACTGGTTAGCTGGATCGCGCCTGGGAATTGGCGACCGTGGGTTGACTGGGCGAGGTCCGCCTTGGGGCAAGGGCGTGCCACTACGTGTAGTGCCTACCGGCAGTGGTCGAACCGGCGCACGGCGTCGACCAAGCGTAGAGCGGCCCCTGG
>JACQFO010000083.1 GCA_016200025.1 Nitrososphaerota archaeon | reverse complement strand
GCTCATCGTGGACGCGAACATGACCGGCGCGACGAAGGCCCAGCTGAGTCGCCCGAAGCGTCCTCTCCTCTCCAGGTAGAGCGACCCGGCGAGTATGGCTATTGAGAGCAGGTGCATCCACACAAACGGGATTCCCCAGAAGAAGACAGCCAAGGGCGAGGCAGGCCCCAGGAGCAGCGCAGCTACGACCGCGCAGGGGATTAGGATCCCCAGCGTCCTCCTCCCGGAGAAGCAGAGCCCCGCCGTCACAGCGGCCGCGAGGTCGGGCAGGAAGTCAAGCCCAAGAAAGACGAGCGGTTTTCCCAGTGCGATGTCGAGGAAGACGCCGACGACGACCGAAAGTCCCCCGGTGATAGGGCCCAGCAGCATGCCCGCGACCGGGCTGAACATCGACCTGAAAGTGATGAAGCCCACGATCCCCACGAGCTTGGAGATGGGTATGAGCCCCAGGGTCGCCACGAGGCCAGCGAAGACCGCAGCCGTCGCAACAAGGACGCTCCTGCGCTTTGGGCTGAACATCCCCGTGCCGCCATGAAAAGGTAGGACTTAATACTTTCAGCGCGCTCCTCTCCCTGTCACTCTCATCCCGCTAACGCTTTTAGCGCGTCTGCGAAGACGCTAACCGATGGCCACGGAAGAACGGGACGTCAAGAAGGCCGCAGAACTGAAGCTCTGGATTGAGGAGAAGATTGCAGAACATCTGGAGGAGATAGACAGGCTCAGGGAGACGCTCGGATACGTCGACGCGACGCTGAGGGCGTCGACCTTCAAGACGGCAAACGAGCTCATGGCCGAATCGAGAGAAGCCCCGGAGATCAGGGAGATCAAACGCGACAAGGGCGGCCAGACATTGGCCACAGCCATGGTGACGCCCTACAGCGTCTCGGTCGAGCCGGTCGAAGGGGTGGGGCTGAAGACCGCGACGCCCCCCTTCAAGTCGTTCCTAGTTGCGAAGATCCTGCAAGGCATGAAGTCAAAGGACGCCGAGCTCGTGGGGGTCGGAAAGCTGGTGAAGGGGATGGAACTCCGCTTCGACGTGGAGGAACGAAACGGGGTCCTGGGGAAGATCATCGTCGAAAACTACAGAGAGAAAACGAGGCTCACGGAGATCCTGAACACGATCTCGTGGACGTTCTCAAGGATGCTCGAAAAGTCAGCGCCTGGATGACCATACTTGACTGGCAGTGGGACCCAAGGGGACCCTCGATCTAAGGTAGAGCCCCGCAGCTGCGTTCGCGAAGGAGAGCCTTTCCGCCGGTCGGACGTCTGATAGCCTGCAGTAGATGGACCCCGCATTCCAAATGTCCCCCGCGCCAGTCCGCCTGAGAGGTCTTAGAGCTGAAACCTTGGCGCTGATCACGCCGAGCCCGTCACTGGTGTAGGTCCGCTGCTCGCCGTGGAGGTCGAACGAGACCCCGAGTCGCCCTGCGAGGGTCTGGCAGGCCTGGCCCAGGTCATCCCGACCCCCTGCTCCCGGTAACGCGGCCAAGGCTTCGTGCTCGTTCATGCTCAGCCAGTCCACGGTGCGACCGCGCCCTACCCTTCCGAGCAGGGAGGCGAATTCGTCGGTCCTGCTCCGAAAGTCTGCGGGGTCGAAGAAAACGAGCTTCTTCCTCCCCAGGCGCCTTCTCAGCGCAAAGAGCAGCGCAGTCCCCTTCGCGTTCGCTGCCCAGTTGACCGAGCACACCACCCTTGCACGCCCAAGGGCCGCCCAGTCTCCCTCGTCCAGCAGTGAGGGCCCGAAACTCCCGGCACCCCGGGGGTCGGCGAGCATCACGTTGACGCCCTCTTCGAGAGCAACCGTGAGCCCAGGACTGGCCTTCTTCACCCGAAGCTCTGCGTCAAGCCCCTCGAAGGCTCCTCTGAGCAGCCCCTCGTGCTCGGGGTCGCTGTGGGTCAACAGGAGGACCTTCATCCCCAGTCGGGCCAGGGCGTGGGCCAGGTTGACCGCGTTCCCTCCTCTCACCTCGCTTTGGGTCACCCCCCGGACTCCTCCGCCTCCCTGGGCCGCCTTCGCCTGGATGTCTCCGACCGTTTTCTTCAAGTCGGGTATGTGCACCAGCCTGTCGACGAAGAAGTCATGCATCACGGCTACGTCAAAGGCCCGGGCCAAGCTACTTCAGAATCTTGATGCTCTTTACCATCTTGAGCCCGTTGACCTCTTCGATCATCACCCCCGTGAGCTGGCCCTCCACGACGAGAGTCATCTTGGCGTCCTGGACCATGTCAGGGTCGTCCGCCAGAGCCTGCCTTACCACGACCCCGTGCCTCGAAAGTATCGCGGCGACTCCAGCCATCACTCCTGGAGACCTGGGGTCCGCTTCGACCACGAGCGCGTTGTAGCCTAGCTCAGACACGAGGTCCACCAAGCTGGTCCCCAGGGGCATCGTCTTGGAGAAAATAGAGTAGAGGTACCTGTTGATCGGGCCGCACGACCTGGCGGGCGAACTGCTTCTTGATGTTCGGCCACACGTTCCCGCACGTCGACCTGTAAGTTATTGAGGCTTTGGGCGCCGGGGTCGGCCTACTCGTAAGCTCTCGTAATCTTGACGCCGTCCACAAGGACCCACGGGCAAAGAGTGGGCGTGTCGACCTCCCACCACTCGATCCATTCCCTCCCCCGCGAGAGGAGCCTGACCGAGGAAAGGATCCTCTGGAGGTCGTCGCCTGCCCTCATCCCCTTCAGGGCTCTCGCGACTTCGCCGTTCTCCACCAGGTAGGCGCCGTCCCTTGGGACCGTCGAGAACTCCCCGGTCCTGTAGTTTTTGAACCGCGTGTACCAGTTGCTGGTCAGGACTATCCCCCTTTTCATCTCCCGCACCATCTCATCGAAGGAGGAGTCGCCCTTGCCGACCTCGAGGTTCCAAGGGCGGGGCGTCACGAAGCCGGCGCTTCCTGTCGTCCTGGTCTTCCACTTCCTCGCAGTCGTCAGGTTGTGAAGGTACTGTTTCAGGACCCCCTCCTGGATTATCGGGGTCACGGAGGTCCGCGTGCCTTCATCGTCGAAGACCCTTCCCCCGAGGCCGCCGGCCACTGTCCCATGGTCGGTAAGGTTGAAGTCCTGAGCCGCGACCTTCCTGTTCAGCTTCTCCGCCAGGTAGGAAGTTCCCGCGTCCACAGAGAACGCTGAAGCCGAGGCGGCCACGGTCTCGATGATGTTGGCCGCGACTGTGGGGCTCAGCAGGACTTCGTAGGTGCCCGCCTCGGGCTCCGAGGCCTCCACCATCTTCTTGGCGTCGCACCCAGCCCTTTCACCTGCCATAGTAGGGTCGAATCCGGACAGGGTCGAAGAGCACGAAAGGCCGTGGCCGCTGGCGTCCTTCTGGGCGAAGCTGCGTATGTTCAGGGTTATGGAAGTCCTGGCGTCCGTTCCCCTGGTCCCAGTGGAGGTCAGGATGGCGTAGGTCACGACGCCTGCGTCGATGACCCCCGCGGACCTCTTGCCCCCGGCTGCGTGCGACGATGTTATCGCGGTCTTCGCAAGCTCGGGAAGGACCTCACCCACATCATCGAGCTTCTTGTCGTAGCTGACCTTGCTGGGTGAGAACTTCTGCGCCTTGTCTGGCAACGGGACGTACTCGGAGACGGGTAGCCCCTTCATCGAGTCAAAGAGGTCGCGGACGAATTTCCTGATGCTCGCCGACTCCAAATTCGAAGTCGAGGCGATGGCTCGGCGCCTGTTCTTGGCCAGGTAGACCGTGAGCTCCGCTTCCTCGACATGGTTTACGACCGTCACCGTACTGTTCGCGAACCTAATCATCTTGTCTGTGCTGCGGGCGCTCAGTGCCACTGCGTCGTCCGCGCCCAGCTTCTCCGCCGCCGACACAGCGTCCTCGTTGATCCCCTCCAGGTCCAGGGGACTCACCTGGCCCCCAGCTTGATGCCCACCAGCAGTGTCTCAGGGCCCCCTGTCCAGACCGGCGCGCCCTGGGAGGGGTCGCCCTTCCCGCAGGTCGCGGCTTCGAACTCCATGTTCTTGCTTCTCGCCTTTACGCTGCTCCAGAGCCTAGGGGTGGTGATCTCGAGGACGGGTGCCTTCACGAGGCCCTTGACTTCTCCGCGCTCGATCAGGTACGCCTCGAGGGCAACGTACCTCTGGTTGAGCCGCTTGTCGTCGATGTTCCACTCAGTGAAGGTCTTGAAGAAGACGCCGTGCTTGACCTCCTTGAGGAGCTCGTCAGTCGTGTAGTCCCCCGGCTCTACGAAGGTGTTGGACATCCTGATGATCGGCTCCCTGTCGAAGGATACCGACCTCGATGCCCCGTTGCTCTTGAGGCCGAACTCCATGGCCGTTGTCCTGTTCTGAAGGAACTCGTTGATGACCCCGTCCTTGATCAGCATCCTCTTCCTGCCCTCTACGCCCTCGTCGT
>JACQFO010000075.1 GCA_016200025.1 Nitrososphaerota archaeon | reverse complement strand
TGAACTCGAATCCCCCGCGGGCCCGCTTCCTGTGATAATAGACGCTTCCATCCGCATCGAAAAATCCAGCAAGGAATGCGATGAAAAAGGCCCCCGACTCAAATATCCATCTAAATTCCGCCGCAGGGTCTAGAAGGAATTCGAAAGACGAATCGAGATCACATTCCAGCGACCATTCCCATTCGGTCAGGGGGGTCTTCTTCGGGTACTTGTGGACATATCCATAATCGGCGAAGATTCCAGTGAAGAGCTCCATCATTGCTGGATGGGTGGTGCTGACTCTTGCTCGGATGGCCCTGCCGTGCCTTACGGCGTTCAAATCCCCCACCCTGAGACCAATGATGTAGGCTTTCTCGATTAGATTTCCGTGGAAGGATGTCTTCTGGTGTTTGGTAACGGCTTCAATCTGCGCTTCGACCTTGTCCCTGAGCTTGACTCCTTTCTTTCGGAGGTGGTTCCAAACGGAAACTGGATCGACAGAGGCGCCCGCAATCTGCTTGAGTGACTCGCCTTCCTGGTACCTATTGATCCACTCCTCGACCATCTCCTCGATGATCTTCTTGATATGCTCGGCTTTGTCCCGCCGAACTATGCCATTCCTGTTCAAGTGATACAAAACTGTGGATTCGGCGGTCTTTTCACTTGCGTACTTGAGCCCGTAAACCCTCGCAATCTTCGCCGCAGACAACCTCTCCACGAGGTACAGCCTCTGCAGGTCCTCCTTCGTCGGAGGCCAGACGAGTTTCGCACCGCCTTCTGACAACCGAAGTGAGTCAAATTTTCACTCTTAAGTAGAGAATGCCTCTTCCAACATTTCTGGAAGGGACCTTCCCGAAACTTTCACCAACCTTAAGACCTCCGCCCGCCCACCGCCGCGCGTGTCTCCCGACGAAGAGATGCTTTCCGAACTTCGAAAAATCAGAGAGCTCCTCACTCCCGCACCCGGGCCCGCAGCCGCGAAGGGCCTCTCGGCCGAGTTCAAGGCCTTCCTCGAGCAGTACAAGGTCCTCGGCCTCGCCGTGGCCTTCATCCTGGGCATCTACCTGGGCAACCTGGTCAAGGCACTGGTCACCGACCTCGTCCTGCCCATAGTCGCCCTCGCGCTGCCGGCAGGAACGGACATCAACACCTACATGGTCGGGCCCTTCGGGGTCGGCGACTTCGCCAACAGCGTCCTCACCTTCATCGTCGTCGCCTTGGTGATCTTCATCATTGTGAAGGTCGCCAAGAGATACAAGATAGGCTGACCCGAGCTCTCTCCCCCGTTTTCTTCCCCCATGTGATAGTGTAAATCGTTAAGCAGAAAGTCAAAGGTTCTTGCCACGGGGAGGTATGTCCGTCCCCGAGGATATCATCTCGGATATCACGTTGAGCAGCAAGTTCGAGAAGGGATGGAAGGCTCAAGACAAGGAGAGCTTCGGGAAGAGGACCCGCGAAACCATTCGCGGTCCCCAGCCTATGCGCCCGCAGATCCAGAAGGCCACCCAGCAACTGACCGGGGAGGTCAACCGGCTGGACCAGGCGATGAACAGGCTGAAGCAGAGAGAGAACTCCATCTTCAAGAAGACAGTGACCGCTGTCCAGGCTCACGACCAAGAGTCCAGCAAGGCGTACTCCAACGAGCTCGCCGAAGTCCGGAAGATGCAGAAGATAGTCACGCAGTCCAAGATCGCCCTAGAGCAGATCACCACGAGGCTGCAGACTGTCACCGACATCGGAGACTTCGCGGCTACGATCGCCCCGGCCATCGGGGTAATCAAGAACATACGCGCGACTCTCGGCGAAGCGATGCCTGACGCCCAGGGTGCACTCGGAGAGATCGGCGCCACGCTCAACTCGATCATGGTGGACGTCGGCCAGATAACTGGCACGAGCTTCTACCAGGCCGAGAACAGCGAGGAAGCCAACAAGATCCTGTCCGAGGCGGCGGCCATTGCCGAGAAGAGGATGAGCGACTCACTGCCCGAGGTCCCGAACACTTCGAGCGAGTCCATCTTCACAAGCGAATAGCGAAAAACCAGGCTGTTCGGCGTAAGCCGGGCGGCCTTCTTCTTTCTGTTTTGAACCCAGCCTCCGGGCACCTCTCAGGCCCCTTTGACGACCTGCGGCATCAGAATTTCCGTTTAGACCTATATCCAGACTTATTGACACCCCCGACGAGAGCTAGGGACTCGTTTGTCGCCACCATCAAAGGAGCCCGACTACGACGTGATAATAGCCGGAGGAGGGATGGCCGGGCTGATCACTGCCGCGTCCATCGGCCACTACTCGAAGGGGAAAGCGAGGGTCCTCGTCGTAGACAGGAACAAGGAGGACGAGCCGGGGAAGAAGACACTCAACGGCTGGACCTGCGGGGACGCGACGAGCAAAAGGTCCCTGGACTACCTCGCAGACCACATCGGCGTGCGGTACGGGTCGCCGGAGCTCGAGCACCCGGTCAGCGGAGTCTACGTCTACTCTCCCGACAGGAAGTCCAAGGTTCTCTTCGAAGGCGAAGGCTACCTCTTCAACAGGAAACTGGCCCCAAGGCGCCAGCTGGAGGATGCGAAGAAGGCCGGGGCGGAGGTCATGTTCAATTCCACTGCGGAGAGGCTCCTCTCCGAGGACGGGCGGGTCACCGGGGTCTCGGGCCGGGGCCCGGACGGGAAGCCCTTCAGCCTCAGCGCCAAGGTCGTGGTGGACGCCACCGGGTCCTCCTCTGTCCTGAGGCGCTTCCTGCCCATCGAATCGAGGATCGAGAAGGAGATAGACGGGGACGACGTAGTCGGGACCGGCCGGTACATCCTCGACTTCGACCCGGCGATGCAGGACCCGACCTTCTTCGCCCCCGAATTCTGCATCATACACCTGGACCAATTCATTGCCCCGGCTGGCTACGCCTGGGTCTTCCCAAAGGGCAAGACGAAGGTCAACATCGGGCTGGGAGTCTCAAAGTCGGGCCTCGCGAGGAGGAACAGGCGCTTCGGCCTGAACGACAACCTCCAGACCCTCATCGACAAGTACGTGGCCGACAACCCGGTCATCAGGGGGGCGAGGCAGCCCCAGGGGGACGCGGACGCGGGCAACACCAAGGGGAACTGGCAGGTCCCGGTGAGGCGCCACAACGACTGCATGGTCGCGAACGGGTTCGCGCTCGTGGGCGACTCGGCGTGGATGCCCAGGCCCATCGACGCCGGGGGAATCAGCCCTTCGATCTACGGCGGCACGATCCTCGGCAAGGTCGTGGCCGAGGCCATCGAAGCGGGCGACACCTCGGAGGAGTCGCTCTGGAAGTACAACGTGGAGTACATGAACACCCACGGCTATCCGATGGCGAGCTTCGAGGTCCTCAGGCGCTACCTCCAGACCGTGACCAACGAAGAGATCAACTATGGCATGAAGCACTTCCTGTCAGAGGAGGACGTGACGGCCATAACCGAGCGAAAGCACCCCGAGTTCAACAGGGCCCGCTTCATGAACCCGGCCATGTGGCTCCGGGTCCTCGGGCGCCTCTCGCTGGCAAGGGGCCTCAGGTACACCGTGAAGAAGAGCGCGGCGCTGGTCTCGATCAACCTCGAATACCCCGGGTCTCCGGCGGGCTTCGGGGGGTGGAAGAAGCGCCTGGGGGCAGAGCTGGCTGAGACGGTCGAGAAGTTCAAGCCCCTAGATTTCGTTAGCTAAAATAGGCGCCCCGGCGCGGCAGAGCCGTGGCCCAGGACACCATGGACGCCCAAATCCTGGAGCTCGTCAAGGAGACCTCTCCCTCGGGCGCCTACCTGATGGGGTTCAACGAATATGCCGGTAGGCTGTTCATAGCCTCCGAAGCCAACGTCGGTGCCGCGCTTCGCAGGGTCCGGCGGCTTAGGAAGAAGGCCAGGACCGAGATGCAGAGGAAGGTGCTCGACTCCCTGGAGACGAACCTGCGCTTCGACGAGCCCCAGCCCATCCTCGACGACATAGTGGGCACGGTCTTCGTCCACCTGGTCAAGGAGCGCGGCGTCAACGACGAACACATGGCGTCGCTGCTCGACTACGCCCTGAAGGACGTCGACGCTTCGATGAAGAGGTTCTCCCGCAAGAAGGTCCCCTCGGCCGTGAAGGTCCTCACCCTCTACAGGCTCGACGGGGTCCTCGACATCCTGCAGACCGTCAAGGGCGAGACGAAGAGCCCGCGCGTCCGGGCGGCCTGCGACGCGCTGAAGTCCAGGGTCTCTGCCTACGTCAAGCTCTTCGAGCTCCCCGGGTTCGGAAAAGGGCAAAGAAGTTCGGGTGCAAGCCCGTGGCGGAGGAGGTTGAGGGCAAGATCAATTCGAGGATGAAGCTCGACCCGAAGAGACTCGTAAGGACGACCCTGGAGATGCGAAGGGTAATCCAGAGGCTCGTCAACGAGGACGTCCACGGGATCAATCCGAAGTACAACACCAAGGTGATCGAGACCCCGTCCTATCTCACCGGGACGATACCCACCGGCGCGGCCCAGTTCTTCGACACCTTCACCAAGAGGCCCTTCCAATACTTCTTCCAGACTACGGACCCCAAGAGGGACCCTGACAGGTCCGTGGCCGCGCTCATCGACCTGCTTGTCCACGAAGAGTACGGGCACTGCGTACACCATTCCAACAGCGCCGTGGGCTTTGTCGGGAAGCTTCCGACGCTCCAGATCCTCCCGGTCGTCCCCACCGGGGCCCCGATCACCGAGGGGCTGTCGTTCAACAGGGAGCTGGAGTTCTATGAGGCGTCCAAGGCCATCGAATCGAAGAAGAGGCTGACCGCTGCCGAGAAGGCCTACGTGAAGCTCATGGAGAAGTATGGAGGGCTCAAGCAGGTGAACCTGGAGCTGGAGTTCATGACAAGGCGCTGGCGTATCGTAAGGTTCCTCAGGGTGGTGGGGGACGTCTGGCTCAACACCGGTAAGAAGGGCCTCTTCGAGTTCATTGACTGGGCCAACAAGTACACTGGAGTCCCGCGGAGCAGCGTCTACTTCCAGCTCGTCCCGGCCCACGAGGGCCTCTTCCCCGGCTACGCAACGTGCTATGCGGTCGTTGGGCAGGAGATAAGGGGCATCGAGAGGAGGATCAGGGACCCCAGGAAGAGGGTGAAGTTCTCCACGTATCTGTGCAGCATCGGCTTCCCGCCGAGGAGCATCTACAGGAAGATGCTCGTGGACTACGCCGCGAAGCTGAAGTAGGGCCCAGAGAGGGAGACTCCGTGCAGACCTTCGACGCGAAGGCAGAGGCGTTCCTGAAAGAGCCCCACTTCGCAAAGCTTGCCACCTTGATGAGGGACGGGTCTCCTCAACTCACGCCCATCTGGTACATGTACGAGGACGGGAAGCTCATAGTCAACACCACGAGGGACAGGGTGAAGTTCAGGAACATCAGGCGAGACGCGAGGGTCGCCCTCCTCGTCGACAACGGGTACACTTACGTCACCGTCTTCGGCAGGGGGAGGGTGGCGGAAGAGCGGGACCCGAAGGCCGACATCGAGAGACTCGCCATAAGGTATCGCGGCGAGGAAAGCGGGAGGAAGGCCGCAAGGGACCGCTACTGGAAGATGGACCGGGTCTCCATTGAGATCGTGCCCGAGCGGATAGTCGCGGACCTCTAGTCCGGCTTCACTTCATCGCCCTGAAGAAGAACTCTGTCACGAACCTGCGGTAGGTCTCGCGGTCTGAGCTCTTGGAGAAGTGGATGTGCTGGAAGATTACCCTGTTGAGCATCCCCAGCAGGCAGTCCGAAGCGAGGTCGACGTCGGTCCTCCGGAAGTGCCCCTCTTCGACTCCCCGCTCTATGAGGCCGGACACGATCGTCCTGACCCTGTCCAGGTCCTCGCTGACCCTCCTGGCGCTGTGCTTGTCCAGGGACGCAGAGTCGCGCAGGTACAGTCCGGCGTCGAAGGCGTGCTCCGGGAACGAGGAAAGGTAGGTGGCGATGACCGCCTCCAGTCCCTTCCTAGTGTCGGCGGCCTCGGAGGCCCTGGCGAGCTCTGCGATGAAGCCGGTCATCGAGATCTGCTTTCGCGCCACGGCGTCGAAGAGGCCCTTCTTGCTCCCGAAGTGATAGTAGATCGCTGGGGCAGTGGTGCCCGTCTGCCTGCAGATGTCTCGGACGGAGACGTTTGCATACCCCTTTTCGGCGAAGAGCTTGGAGGCTGACTCAAGTATCCTCTCCGCGGTCGCGCGGTGCTCCTGGGCCTGCAAACTTCACCAAAAATCGGTTCAGCGTATTTAACGGTTGAAGGCGCCCGTGCTCGTCGGAGCCGTCAGCCCGGAGGGGCGGGGAAGTTCATCCTCCCCACGAGCGCAGAGAAGTCGGGGTCCCCCCTCAGCCAGTCGAAGCGTGGCTCGACGTTGGACCAGACGAGCCAGCTAGAGCGCTCGTCGAAGGCCCCCTCCATCCACTTCAGGACCTCTTCCCTCTCCCTGAGCCCGTTGTAGACGACCGCGATCCAGTAGGAGGGCACGTACCTCTCCTTGGAGCGGTCCTGGAGCCTCCTCAAGATCGCGAGCGCGTCGTCCTTCCTCCCCGCAGAGGCGAGCCCGTGCCCCAGCATCGCGAGGGCCAGCGTGCTCTCTCCTGAGAGGCGGACGGCAGTTTCGAGCTCCGATATCGCTTCAGGATACATCCCCTTCTGCAGGTAGGGCCTACCGAACCACAGGTGGGTCTGCATGAAGTCCGGGTCCAGCTCGACTGCCCGCCTGTACTGTTCAATCGCACGGTCGTACTGTCGGGAGAGGTACAGGACGTGCCCCACGCCCGTGCTGATGGCCAGCGAGAGGGGGTCCAGTTCCTGCGCCTTCGCGATCTCCGAGAGGGCCTCGTCAAAACGCCCCAGGGCCTTGAGCAAGTCTGCGAAGTAGTGGTGGGCGGGGGCGTAGCTGGGATTCATCCTGATGGCCTGCCTGAAGGCCTCCTCGGCTCCCTGCCAGTCCCAGTCGTACTGGAACCTCACGAGCCCAAGAGAAGACTGGGCCTCCGCCAGTCCGGGGTCGAGCACGAGGGCCTTCGCTATCGCCTCTCGCGCCTTGGGGTAGGCCTCCCTCGGGGGGACCAGTTCGAGCAGGGCAAGGGCTGCGTAGGAATCGGCGAGGCCGGCTTCTCGAAGAACTCGACGGCCTTGTTCAGGGACTCGAGGGTCCTGCGATTCCACATGTCCCTCCCCCTCAGGTAGCTCGTGTACGCCTCCGGGTCGACGTGCCTCGCCGGGCCTTCTCGGGGCTGGGACGAGACCTGGGCCCTCAGGGCCGAGGCGACCTTGCCTGCGATGTCGCCCTGAATGGCCAGGATGTCGGCCAGCTCTCTGTCGTACTCCTCGGACCACTTCGGCTCCTCCGTAGCCACGTCGACGAGCTGAACCGTGACCCTGATTCTGCTGCCGGACTTCCTGACGCTCCCCTCGAGTATGCTCCCGACGCGCAGGTCCCTTCCGACTTCGCCGGCTGTCTTGTCTGAGCCCTTGTACTTCATCACCGATGTCCTCGCTATGACCCTGAGCCCGGGCGTCCTCGAGACAGCCGAGATCAACTCCTCGGTCATCCCGTCCGCGAAGTATTCATCCGCCTGGTCGGCGCTGAAGTTAGAGAACGGGAGGACGGCGACCCTGTCCTTGGAGGAGGCCTGCGCTGGGCGCGGTGAGGACGCGGCCCTTCCGCGCTCGTAGACCGAGAACACTTCGACGGGGGCCACGACGTTCTTGAGGTCTGGAGTCCCTAGGGACTCGAAGGAGTAGTCGACCTTGTTGAAGACGCTCTCCTTCACCTGCCCGGTCACGCAGACCCCTCCCGGCGCAGCGAGCGACTCGATTCTCGATGCGACGTTGACTGCGTCCCCGATCAGGTCTAGGCCTTCGTGCACCACGTCGCCCAGGTGAATGCCCACCCTGGCCTGAAGCCTGCCTCCCATTCCTCTGACGGCGCCCTGAATCTCCATGCCGCACCTGACCGCTTCGAGGGCGCTCGAGAACTCCACCAGGAAGCCGTCCCCGGTCGTCTTCACTTCCCTCCCGTTGAACCTGAGGAACTGCTTCCGCATGAGTTCTCTCTGTGCCCTGAGGAGATTGATGGCTCCGGCCTCGTCCTCCTGGCTCATCTTGGTGAAGCCGACGGTGTCTGTGAACATGATGGCCGCGAGCGAACGCCTCGCCTCAGGCCTGGCTGCCTCCGCAGGGCGGAGGGACGCTTCGACCACGACCTCGCCCGTATCGAGCAATCGGAGCTTTCTCCAGGCGGAATCGTGGGGCACCCCCCGCATGGCCCTGACCCTCATCCACTGGGTCAGGCCTTCCGCCGAATCCTCCGCCTTGAATTCGAAGATGCCGTCGCAGAAAGCCTCGAACTGCTTGTAGAAAGAGTCAGAGAAGGCGCCACGGAGGACCGAGTGGAAGGCCGCCATCTCCTTCCTCCTCGCGTAGGGGACAGTCTGCGTCCTGAAGTGAGAGATGACCTTTGCTTCGCCGTTGAACTGCACAAGGATCGAGGTGTCGTCGTCGACATGGAACCGGCGCCTGTCGATTTCAGGCACGGCCAAGGCAGCCCCCTCGATGTCGTACTTGGTCCATTCATCCAGGTCGACCGTGAGCAGGTCCGCCGGGAGGCGGCCAGCCCTGCCTCCCATCTTCTCAGGCTCGCCGATCCCGGTCTGGACCGTGTAGCTGTCGACGATCCTAAAGGTGTCCTTCTGCTCGAGCGCCTGGGCGTCTATCCCGAGGTTCTCGATGCCTGCCCTCACGTCACTCGGGACATGAGTGAAAGTGTGATAGTCTGCTCTGAGGCCTTTCCTGAGTGCCTGGGCGCAGAGGGTAAGCGACGCCTCGAACCACAGCGAGTGCGGCTCGAACTCGACCAGGTAGTTGGCGCCGTAGCTGAGGCCCCTGGGCAGCAGGTCTTCGAAGAGGCTGAGGCTTAGTCCCGGCAAAGTTGCTCACCGTGAGCAAGGGATAATTTATCCGATTCT
>JACQFO010000074.1 GCA_016200025.1 Nitrososphaerota archaeon | reverse complement strand
CTGGTCCGGCTGCGGATCCTGAGGATTGACGAATGCGGGCTCCTTGGAGGTCATGCCCGCTAGGACGCTCTCCACAGCCTGCTGGACCTTGTCCTCGGGGGAGGTAATCTCGATCTCCCATGCCACGCGCTTGAGCCTTACAGTAACCGCCGTGGGCTTTTCGCCCTCGCTCATGTTCAGGGTCCCTCCTGGCTGTTGCTATTGGCCAACATGCGCAAATCTTATTAATCCCTCACGACAACCTGTTGGTGGCCAACATGACCAACAGTATATTAAGCCTTCCCGACAACGACCAACCAGACCTTCTGGGCTCCCTCGCGCAGGAGTTCAAGGAGGCCTTCGCAGAGCTCTCCGGCAACGCGGAGCGCGAACTCTATGGCAAGAACTTCGTCTTCAGCCGCTACGGGAGGGAGCTGTATCCGTACTTCGAGGAGTCTGACGCGTCCCTGGTCCCTGGGTGCATAATTCCCGTCAAACAAGGGCGACCAGTCGCGTCCGTCGACTCGACGTCCGTGCTCGTCGGAGAGACCTCGAGGGGTGCGCTCTACGCTGCGCGCACTGCCATCGGGCTCTCCTACGAGGGGTCACTCCGACGCTTTTTCAGGCTCGGCCCGATCCTGGTCTACGTATCATCATCTGGGGTTGAGGGCATCAAGTTCGCCGCTTCCTCCCAGGAGTTGTCCATGCTCCTCTCAGACCATGCGGTCGCCGAGAGGGTCATCAGGAACGCGGTAGAAAGGCGTGTAATCGAGGCCCTGATGGAAGGGCAGGAGGAGGCCATAGTCATGGCCGACGGGTCCCTGAGGCACCCCCTTGGCGCTCTAACCGGTTCTATGCCCCCATCTGGAAAGGGCGGAAGTCGCCTGGTGGGGTTCTCAAAGTCCAGCAACCTGATCTTCTCGGAGGCCGCTGTGGGCTCCCTTTCGAAGTCAGAGCTACCTTCGTACTTCGTCATAGACGAGGGTCAAATCGACACTGTCCTAGCTAAGTTCACGCCCGACGGCCTTGTCTTCCGTCTTGATATCCCTCGGGGCCCTGAGTCCGTAGCCACGACGCTCGGGAGAATCATGTGGAACGATGCCTTCGCTTCAGGCTATCCTGACTCCCTCAAGATAGCCCATCACCTCTCGGTCTTCTCCCGTGCCGACGACCAGGCGCTGAAGGCCCTGGTTACACAGCGCTTCAAACTTCGTCAGATCCCCACCTTCTCCCTTAGGCGGATCGCCCTCGGCAGCTTCAAGGGAGGCGCCTAGCGACGAAGGTTCTCAAGAAGGAGGCCGACGACATACTCGTCATCGCGTCGCCGAAGGAGACCGCGAAGGTGGGTGACTACCTCGTGGCCGCGGAGCCGCACAGAAGCCTCGTTCTGCAGGTCTACGACGAGAGGTACCTGGACATCGAAGGCATCGAAGAGGAGATCGCCCGCGAGGAGATTCTGTCGGCCTCCGTGGCGGGAGTCACGTCCGACCCCACCGAGTTGACGACGATCTCTACCCTTATCAGGGACATGAGGATACTCCTATGCAAGGCAAGGGGGACGATCAGCCGGGGCAAGCTGACGCCGAGGATCGACTGGATGCCCTCGAGGACCAACTCGAAGGTCACCAGGCTGCTGGTCGACGACCTCCGTGGGTCTCTCCCACCTTTGGGGCTACGAGACATCAAGATAGGAACCGTGGACAACGAATCACAGTTCTCGATACCCGCCGAAGCCCTGGACGGAAGGATTACGGTCATCACCGGGAGGAAGGAGTCGGGGAAGTCGCACCTGGCGAAGATGCTTTTGAGAGGACTCCTGGCCCAGCGCGCCTATTCCATAGTCTTCGACCTCAACGACGAATACGGTGCGGTGGGGCAGCGCAAGGACGGGTCGAGCACCGACGCCTCCGCCATGGTAAGGGTGATGAGGCCAGGGCGCGACATGAAGTTCTCGCTGGCCACCATCGGCCTCCGCTCCATATCGAACCTCCTCTCTCATTCTCTTGAAATGCCAGGGACCTCGCTCAGGGAGTTCGTCAAGATCTGGGAACAGCTCGACAACAGGGACGAGCTGACGTTGGCCACGCTGGAGTCCGCGATACACCAGTGGAGGTGTAACGAGTTCGTGCGCGACGCCCTCTTCGCCCGGTACCACACCCTGGTGTCCTGCGGCCTCTTCACTGATTCAGAGGAAAAGCAGTTCGACCTTCGGGACTTCTTCACGCTCAACCCTGACGGCGGGGCCCTCGTCGTATCCCTGGGCGGGATCTCGCCCATGAACCGCAGGATGGTCGTGGAGCTCATCCTGTCCAAGGTCGTCGAGCTCCTAGAGCACAGGAAGGTCCCACCAATCTTCCTTTTCGCAGAAGAGGCTCACCTTTACCTGCGCGAGACTTACTGGGAGGACCTGATAACCAGGATGCGCCACTTCGGGGTCTTCACCGTCTTCGTGACCAACCAGCCCGACGCCATCGACCAGAAGATCTACAGGCAGGTCGACAACATCTTCCTCTACAACTTCAGCAACGACTCAGACCTCGCCCTGATATCCCAGGCCTCCACCGCGGACGCCGACACGGTCCGTGCGATTGTGAGGACCCTCCCTCCGCGGATGTGCCTGCTCCTGGGCTACGCGGTGAGAAACTTGCCCGTGGTGGTCAGCGTCGACCCCTTCGACTCTCCCGCAAGCGGGACTACCCGCAGGTTCTTCGAGGAAACCGAGCAGGTCGCAGCGTAGGCGAACTCACGAGGCCTGGGTCACCACGATGACCGAGTCGGCCAAGACATTGTTGGTGTCGGATGTCGAGGCCTCGTATTGAATCTGGAACTGTCCAGCGGTGCTGCCGAAGGCCACGAACGCTGTGCCCACGAACTGGCAGGCGGCAGCCGGGTTGGTGCAGGTCGTCTGGTAGCCGGTCGTCGGGCCAAGGGACGCATTGGGAGTTCCGGTGCAAGCGTTGCCCGGCGCAGGGTTGTTTGCAAGGTTCGGGTCCGCCCACACCATCCCGCCGCAGAAGAGGAACGTGGTCCCAGACGGTATTGCTATTGAGAAGGCGACGCCCTGACTGGCCGCCACGGTCTGATAGAATGAGACATAGATCTGAACAGCATAGAATGCGTTGGCTGAACCCCCGAACGAAAGCCCCGTAACGCCCACCCAGGATGTGGAGGAGGTAGTCTGAAGGGTTGTGGTCCTGTAGAAGTTGAGCCCCTGGCCCCACGAATTGCTGGACGATAGGTACCAGAAGACGTTCCCTAGGGAGGTGACAAGGCCCAGGGCTCTCCCTGCAACGCCCCCGCCGTTTACTATCGAATTGAACTTTGAGAGGCAAGACGCGCTCCCGGGGGAACAGGTGCCCGCGGGGACCAGGGGCTGCACCTGGATCCTTCCGTTCGACGGCAGAGTCGCCGGGACGAAAGCCGGACTTGAACCCGAGTTCAGCGTGTATACCGTCCCGTTCTCGAACTTGAGGATCATGGCCAGGAGCGTCTCGCTGGTGGGGCCCGAATCGGTGGCTGTGATGCCAGAGGATGCGCCGCCGAAGGCGAGCCCCTCTCGCGAACGCTGCGAGTCCCTCTGAATCGCCTGTGCCCCAGCCTGGTTCGACTGGGCCTGCAGCCCGGACAGATAGACCTGCGTCCCTATCGCTACCAGGAAGACCAATGCTAGGAAGAGCATCCCCAGGACACTCGCCACTCCCCTGTGGCTCCCTGCTGTTTTCACCCTGGCACCGCCACCACCTTGAGCGAGGCCTGGGCCGCGGGCGAACAGCTGACGACCACCAAATAGGACTTGCCGAGCGCGAAGGCGTTCCCGCCCGCTATCGTAAGCTGGACGACCACGGAGCTCCCGGAGGGGACCGCCAGCGAGAATTGAACCGTCCCGGGGTTCGAGGCCATGGAAGGGCAGCTCGCACCCAGCGAAGACTGAGTGGCTGGGTTCCAAAGGGAGTAGCAGTATGTCAGCCCGCTCGAGAGCCCCACGTTCAGGATTGTGAACGAAGTGAATGCGATCGAACCCACGTTTGACACGGTCAAGCGCTCTATGGCGAAGTTCGAACCCTGCCTGGCCATGGCGTTGGTCACCGCTACGCCTGGCCCCGAGGCCAAGGACGGATAGCTTGCGACCGCCCTGTAGACCGCGAAGGACCCCGTCAGCGCTACCGAGATCAGCACGAAGGTCTGTAGGTAAGTGGAGACCCCTCTGCTTCTAAGTTCCAAACTGCACCTCGTCCCCGTAGGCGTTGACGAGCGCCACCGTCTGGCCCGAAGCGTGGGCGCAGGCTCCCGGCGGCGTCAAGGTCAGCGAGTAGGTTGTCATGCTCCCAGGGACAACCGTTGCAAAGGCCGTCGAATAGTAGATTGTGCCGTTGACAAGTATTTCGATCGGAGCGAACGCCGAGGAGCCGTAGTCGAAGAATGCCAGCTTGAGCACCGTCCCCTCGGGAATCCCCCCGTAGCTGGGGCAAGAGCCAGGACTGGAGGTGGTGCCAAGGATGTAGGAAACCTGGGCCCCCGCTGACTGCTGTTGCACGGCCGCGCCCAAGGAAGCCGACGAAGCCGACAGCCCGAACTGACCCAATGCCAGTCCCGCGACGGCCGTCCCGAAGGAAAGCGTGAGGGCCATCATCAGCAACGAGGCGTAGAGTTCGCTGACGCCGCGCCTTTTCTTTTCAGATTGTGCGGAGAAAAAAACGCAGGGAGGAGGCGTCGCAGGGCCCTCCTACTGCGAAATCACGTTCTGGAGGATAGATTGCCCGTTGCTCAGGATGGTCACCTGATAGGTGAGACCTGTGGTGATTGGGTTCGCTGCCCCCGCGCCGGCCGTGCTCGGGGAGACCGCGAAGGTGAGCTGCTGACCTGGGGTTAGCGAGACTGCTGTGGCAGGCCCAGTCCACTTGAACGAGGTCACGCTGCCCGCGACATTGCATGCGTTGGGCGAGGCTGCGAAGGTCCAGGTGACTAGCGTCGACCCTGCATAGCTCGTCGGGCTGGTGCCCGTGCAGCTGGTACTCGCTGTTGTCGTGATCGTGTTCGTCCCCAAGGCGATCGAGAAGCCTGTTCCAACAGCGACCGTCCCTGTGCCAGCGTTCTTCAAAGTCACGGTGAGGGTGGTTGTCCCACCGCTTGCCCCCGCTGAGCCCCCGACGAGGGTGTAGGAGGTTAGTTGGAGGGTAGGGGTCGAAGTAGCTGACCCGATCAGACCCGTGGCCGCCGATGCGACAACCCCGCCGACGGCTAGCACCGCACCGACGATGATGAAGAGATCGAGTGACTGGGAGATTCCTGAGCGTCTTCTGTTGATTTTCATCGGGCAGATAACAGCCCTGCGCATATAACGACCCAGGGCCACGGCGGGGCGTCAGGCCCCGAAGTGAAGTATCCCTGGGAGGTTGATCGAGGGTGCCAGCGCAGCCGCTGTCGTCGCGATCAGAACGTTGGCGAGGGCCCGGTGGGTGTTCCTGACCGTGAGGTCCGCGATCTTCGCCCCCACTATCCCAAGGGCCGCGGCCGATGTGACTATGAGCAGGTTCGCCACTTCGAGGAGCCCCTTCAGGTCGCCTCCAGAACCAACGAAGAGCCCCGAGCCTGCCGCCCCTCCCCTTATCGGCGCGAAGGACGAGAGGACGCCCCCTACGAATGTGACGCCAAAGACAAGGAGCAGGGGAGTCAGGTTAGAGAGGAGGATGTACGGCTTCATCTCCGCCTGGGCGTTCTTCTTCATCTCCGTGACCTTGGTCGAATACTGGGCAAGCTGGAAGATCGTGTCGACTGTCCCTCCGCCCGAGTAACCCATCTGGGCGAGGACGAAGAAGGTCACCTTCGACAGCCTGGTCTTCGGGTCCACGACCGCTTCGCTTAGCGGGATGCCCATCCTAAGCTGCCCTGCCAGCTTCCCCACCAGGGCGTCGAGGGCCGTTCCATGGCCTCCATGCGTGGCAATCGCAAGCACGGATCTGCTAAGGTCGTATTCTTGTCGCTTATACTCCATCAGGTCCTTTAGGAAGGGTGCGAGCGCCTCGTCCGTCTGTTTCATCTGCAGGCGCTGCCTCCGTACTGAGAGCCCATAGCACCCGAAGAATACGCAGAGGCCCAGCGCAAGCGCGAGCCAAGTCAGCCCGAGGAGCATCCCAGAAGCCAGGCACGCCAGCGACATCGCCGCTGAGACCTTGAATTTCCCCGACAGAGGCTCCTCCCCGACCGGCTGCATCCTGCCCGAAAGGAAGACCAGCAGGCAACCAAGGAAGGGCACCCCGACCAGCGCGAAGACCGTGAGCGTATAGGCGGAGGTAGCCGGGGAGAAGAACCCGACGACAAGGAGAAGAAGCGGGATCACCCCGAAGAGCGTCACCATCAGGCTCCCCACGATTCCGACCCGGGCGGAATACCTAGTCCAGCCCTCCTCGAGCTCTCTTAGGTAGGCCCGGCTCTCTCCCGCGAGATATTCCGGGACATCCCCGCCACTCCTGACCTTGCTTGCATAGCCGAGGAGAAAGTCTCCAAACTTCCTAGAGGGGTGGCTGGCAGCGATGCGTTCGAAGGAGCCAATGGGTTCCATGCCGAAGACAGCGACGTCGCGCTTGACGATGAGCGCTTCCTGCCTCATCGCGTCGAAGATTTCGCTCTCCGAAAGGCTTTCGAAGATGGCATTGAGCGATACCCCCGCCCCGCCCAGCACATTCACCAGGATAGAGAAGAAGGGTAGTTCGCTCTCCACATCCTCCTTCCTCTGCGACTCGAGTTCCTTCAAACGTGCCTCAGGAAACAGATAGGCGACCATGGGGATGAGTCCCAACAGGGCGACGGGTTGCCAGACAAATATGGCTCCGGCGACTGCGATTGGGACGCAGATGCTGGCGATCAACGCAGCTGACGCAACGGATTCGGCGGCCATTACCGTGGGGTAGCCTGGCCGCCCCGACCGGGCAAGAAGTCTTTCGAAGCGAGGCGCCCTTCTTGCTGCGATGCGCTTGACCAGCGGTCTCGAGGCGACCCTTGCCAGTACGCCCCTCCAACCCCGGCCAATCGTCATCCCTCGTTCCTGCCTCTGAGCTCCTCCCCTGAGAAATCTCTCACCATCTCGGAGAGAGCTTCGGGCGACATTGCTCCGTCGGCGATCTTCTTTGCTATGAACGCCGCCCTCGCGCCAAGGCTGGTCTGCACCCTGGCTGGGGTCCAGCCGAATGTTTGGGCAATTTCGTTGAGCCTGTAGCTCCTGTCCATGACCTCGGCGGTCGTCGTAGGCCCGAAGGAGTCAGACGCGTAGTCGTACTTGAACACGTTTTGGATCGCATGTCCGTCGGCATCAAGCGGCTTGATCTCGTCGACGCTCACCACTCTTCTGACGATCCGACCATCTGAAAGCACGGCCTTCCTCATCGTGGCTATGGCAGTGATGTCCCTCACGTGGCCAGCCGCGAACCTCATCGGCGGAGTCGTCAGCCTCTGTATGCACCTCTCCGCGTTCTCAGCGTGAATAGTAGTCATGGTCGAGAACCCGAGGGTAATGGCAGCGGCGAGAGTCTCCGACTCGGCGCCCCTCATCTCCCCGAGGCTGAGGATTGTGGGCGAGAACCTGAGGGAGAGCTTCAACAGGTCGGACAGATCATACTCGTACCTGGAGGAGGCGGGCGAGAGTCCCGCACGGTGGGAGCGCGTCTTGAGCCTTTGCCAGTGCAAGTGCTCCGGCAGATTGACTTCGAGCACGTCTTCGGCGGTAACGATCTTCGCCTTCGGGTTCGTGAGGGCCAAGATGGCGTTCATCATCGTAGTCTTCCCCGAGTTCGTTTCCCCAGCGACCAGGACGTTGGTTGTCCGCTCCAGCAGGAGCCAGAAGTAAGCCGCCATCAGCACCGAGAGAGTCTTGTGGGAGTGGTCCTCTTCGTACACCGCCGGTAACTCTGGATTCCTGCGCTCCGGCGGCCTAAGGAACCTAGCAGTTTCAGGAGATGCCAGCTGGGTCAGCGTAATCGGCCTCTCTCTTTGCTTCCTGATCGCAAGTGTCGACCCCGGCCTTGAGATCTCGTCCCCAAGGGTCGCCGTTATCCTCCTGTCAGATGTTCCGTGGAGGGTCACCTCGAGGGAGGGCTGTGCGAGAGAGACCGTGGTCCCGCCAAGGTGGGCAAGCCTTCTGATGAACGTCTGGAACCTGTTTTCGCTCTCGAACGCAACGTTCGTCTCGATGAACATCTGTTCGCTGAAGTCCCTGTGGAGGACCCGTGCCGGTTTGTCAAACCTCGTGATGGAAATCTCCTCAATCCGGTCGTCGTTGACCACGGGCTCCATCTCCCAGAAGCCTGTGTAGTCCTTCAGGAGGTGATACAGCAGCTTTTCTCTGGCGTTCTCTACGACACCGAGGAGGGAGAGTTCTGAAGCCGTCTTCCACACATATTCGGAAAGAAGGTCCTCGGTCGACCCTATTGCCCCCGCCGGGATGGAATTGTGGAGGCTCGACTTTAGCACGCCGAGCACCTCGGCTTCCTCGTCTGTGAGTTCTGGCATCTCCACGAGGTATCTGCAGCGCCCCCGGTCTTCCACGATGAGCACCCGTGCAGAGGAGTCCGGGCCTGTGTCGTGAGGGATCCTATAGCTGTCCAAGACGTTGCCGACGTTGATTTGCTCGTCTGCATGACCCGCCCAATTCGGACCCCGGCCGCCGGGGGTCTGGTGAGCGATGGATGCCGGCCTGAACAAGTGCCCTATGACGAGCCGCGGAGATTTAACCCGCAATGCGGTCGGAGGCGCCGGCCCGATTTGTCGCTGTTCACTTCATCTACGGTGTGAAGTGAAACACACTTTCGCATACCCCTCTACGTGTTCTACGAATTTGGTGGTAAATCGTTTATAGGAAAGCCGGCCGCAATAAGGCTGAAAGTCAAAATGTACACCAGCCAGGCCCAGAAGCCGTCTCCGACCTGCGGCCTATGTGGAAGGAACCTAGGAATCGGGTTCTACTACAACTGCCACGTCTGCGGGGCAACCTATTGCTATGCCCACAGCCCGCAGAAGTGCGACCATCGAAAGGTCAGGTCGCCGCCTATGAAGGTCTCGCTTAGCACCGGTCGATAACCCCCCGTCCGAAGGCCCGCTGTGTCACGAAGTCTGCGCTCGTCCCCAACGCCCCTCCCGCCCCGAGAGGGGCGTTACTCCCCTGTCTAACTTATAGACGGTAACCCCCATAGCCGGCCCGTGAAGTCAGAGGTCAGATCTCCAAGGGTCTCCGCTCCTGTGGGGCCGTATTCGCAAGCAATTGACGCTGGAGCTGTCTACTGCGCCGGCCAGATAGGCACAGACCCCTCGACGGGGAGGCTGGAGGAGGGGATCGTTGCCCAGACTGCCAGGGCCCTAGACAATCTCGACGCCGTCCTCTCGGAGGCCGGGCTCGGGCTGGGCAGCGTCGTCAAGACAACCGTCTTCCTCGCCGACCTCTCGGACTACGCTCAGATGAACGCAGAGTACTCAAAGCACTTCCAGGCTCCGTTTCCCGCCAGAACGACGGTGCAGGCGTCTGCCCTCCCCGGGGGAGCCCGCGTTGAAATCGATGCCATCGCCGTAAGATGATTCCTCATCTCGGACTCCACGACTTCCTGTAGGGCCCCCGCCTCCTCTTCCTCGCCTTCTTCTTTCTGTCAGCCCTTGAAAGGAGCTTCTGCTCGTCTTCCTTCATTTCTTCATCTTCGCGTAGGCAACGATGCTGACCATGCCCGCGACCCTGAACGCGAGGTCCTTGAAGACGAGGGCCTCGGGTGAACTCGGGAGGGCCGAGACTATGGGCCTACCCAGGTCCGACTGTTCTCTCACCGCGAGCGCGAGTGGTATCTCCCCCAGGAAGTCCACGTTTTCTTCCGAAGCGATGGTCTTTCCTCCTCCTTCGGAAAAGATTTGCGTCCTCTCTCCGCAGTGAGGGCAGACGAAGTAGCTCATGTTCTCTACGACTCCCAATATCGGCACGTTGAGTCTCCTGAACATAGAAAGCGCCTTCGCTGCAATCCTCAGGGCCGCTTCCTGGGGCGTGGTGACGACCAGGACCCCCCCGAGGGGGACGGTCTGGGCAAGGGTGAGCGATGCGTCGCCGGTATTGTGCACCAGTAAACTGTTTGCCACGAAGTTCTGGTATTCGTCGACTTGCAAGTCGTAGGTCTCCCTTTCGCCTACCTCTTCGATTGACTTCACCTTCGCAAGCTTGAAAGGGACCTTGTCCTGCTTCAAGGAGTATTCGAACGAAAAGGACTTGCTGTGCCGAATCGACCTGCCTCCAGGAAGTGTTTGCACTTCCGTTTCGAACTCCCGAACGTTGGTTGCTCTGAGTCCGCTCATCAAGCAGAGTTCATGTAGCTGGCGGACCAGGAACTCGTTGGTGCACTCTATCGCCACTGTATCCTGTACGATCCTGACGACACGGTACCTTCCCCTTGAATCTGGTAGCGTCTTGTTGGTTTCTCTGTGCCTCACATGACCGTCTGCTTCAGCGTACCCCCGCAGAAAAGCCACTCTCTGAGTTGTGGGGGTCCCGAAGACCCAGTCGGGAACGTGCTTGTCCTTGGCCCTATGGTCGAGGTCGAGCGAAATTAGGAATTTTGCGAGGGGGACGGACGCAATTGCGAACTTGAGGCCGCCGTTGTCGTCAAATGTTCTGCAGCCGAAGACTCTCCTGTACATTGCTTCATACTTCTCTCGGAACTTGCTTCCTCTAGGCTCGCATACTCTGATGCCCACAGCTTCTTCCCTTCGTTCGCTTTGTCTTTTGATGAATCCTTCGCCTAGGTAGTGCCCTGCCACCTGCATGAACTCGTCGTCCGTCTCTTTAGGGAGTGTCAAGAACTGGGACCTATGCGGAATATCAGGCAGCGGCAATGCAATACCAGATTCTATGCAGTTTGTTGCTATCAGCCGGTCCCCGACCTTGAGTTGGTCCAACCTGGTCCACTTGTTCACCCTGTGATATTTCAGGAACGGATGGTTCCCACTCGCCAGTACTGTCCTATTGGGAGTCTTCAGCTTGAAGACTTTCTGTGGGCCCTGGGGGAGTACTCCGATGACTCGCCTAGGTACGAGCTTCTCGCCGTCGTAGCTCAGCACAAATTCGCCTACTTTCAGGTCTTCAATCGGCTTCGGGACGTTGTTGGCGGTGAGCACGAGAGTGCCCGCGGGCACGCAACCTGGGGGTAAATCGACGATTAGGTAATCGAGCTCGCCCCAATCTACCTGAGTCAAGAGTTGTCTAACTGCCCCTGCCACCAACGGACCTCTCCAAATCACTGGATTCGCTTCGTTGTAGAAGAATCCAAGCGAGGCTACCTTGACCCCATGAGCCTCCGGAGGGATTATCTTCTCCCCTCTTACTTCGGCACCTCCATCCAATCCCATCATGAGCGGCACATTGGGTCCGTAGACGTCTGCGTCCAGTATCCCTACCTTCGCGCCCGATGCGGCAAGGGCCACGGCTAGGTTGACAGCGATCGTCGACTTGCCCACCCCCCCTTTGCCGCTTGCGACAGCTATCACATTCTTGACGCCTTTCAAGGTCTCAGCTTCGGCGTAGTCTCTGGTCGCGAAGACCTTCGACCCTGTCTTCATCTCCACCGACTCTACTCCCGGAAGGTTCGAGACCGCAGCCCTCGCGGACTCCTCGAGCTTCGTCCTGAGCGGGCATGCAGGAGTGGTCAGGTTCAGGGTGAAAGTGACCGTTGTGCCGTGCACTTCCACATCGTCTACCATATGCAGTGAAACTATGTCCCGGCCGAGCTCGGGGTCCTTGACGGTGGCCAGAGCACGCATCACTTCCTCTCTTTCAGTCATATGAAACGAGGGCCCCTCTCGCGTATAAAATGATAGCCCCGTCCAAGCCATCACAGCGCAGGCTTTATCGCGCCCCGGGGTCGAGGACGGGTACGAGTTGCCGAAAATAGAAGTCTTCCCCCTGGTAGGAATTCCCGAGGTCCGCAAGGGCTCCGACCTCGCGAGGATGATTCTCGACGCAGCGTCAACGCATTCATTCGCCTTCAAGAACCGCGACATCGTCGTCGTGAAACAGAAGGTCGTATCGAAGGCCGAGGGGAGGCTGGTGAGACTGGCGTCGGTCGCCCCCACCCGGCGCGCGCTGGCTCTTGCTGCGAAGGAGGGGAAGGACCCCAAAGTTGTGGAACTCATCCTCAGGGAATCCGTGAGGGTCGTGAGGACCGGGCATGGAGTGATAATTACGGAGACTCGGCAGGGGTTCGTGTGCGCAAATTCAGGGATAGACCAATCCAACGTGCCGAAGGGCTACGTCGCCCTCTTGCCACTGAGCCCTGACGCCACCGCGAAGAGGCTGCGGGCCCGCCTCCAGGCCTCTACTCGCAGAAGACTGGCCGTCGTGATCACTGACACTTTCGGGAGGCCGTGGCGCAACGGCCAGACCGACGTGGCCATCGGGAGCTCTGGGATCGCGCCACTCGTCTCCTATGCGGGGCGGAGGGACAGGTTCGGCTACAGGCTCAAGGTGACCGAGCCCGCGGTCGTAGACGAAGTCGCAGGGGCGGCTGAGCTCGCGGCCGGGAAGCTCGACCAGATACCTGTTGCCGTCGTCAGAGGGGTGCGGTACGACGACGGAGACGATGGCGTGGCGTCACTGATAATGGACCCGGAAAGGGATCTCTTCAGGTGACCTGATGAAGGTCGTCGCCCTCGCCGGAGGGACTGGGTCAGCCAAGATCTTGCGCGGACTCAAGAGGCTGAACCACGACCTTACCGTCATCTCGAACGTTGGAGACAACATCTGGATGCATGGGCTCTACATCTGCCCTGACCTTGACACTGCAATGTACACCCTGGCAGGAGCAGAGCACCGCGTCCAAGGCTGGGGGCTGGCGGGGGACACTTTCAAGACGCTCACCCAGCTCGAGGCCCTAGGCGAGCCCGCGTGGTTCAAGCTGGGCGACAGGGACCTCGCGACCCATATCCTCAGGACGCGCATGCTTCGTGACGGCCTGTCGCTGACAGCCACAACTGAACGCCTCAGGAGGGCCTTCGGCGTGAAGCAAGTGCTCATCCCCGCGACCGACGACCCGGTGGAGACCTGGGTACGCACCCCGCGGGGGACCATGCATCTGCAGGAATTCTGGGTTATGAAGCGGGGGCGTCCCAGGGTCCTTGCCGTGTCCTACCGTGGGTCCTCAAAGGCGCAACTCACCGCAGAGGTCATGGATTCAATACTTCGGGCGGACAGAATCGTGATATGCCCTGGAAACCCCGTGACCAGCATCGGCCCGATGCTTTCTCTTCCGGGGTTCGTGAAGCTCCTGTCGGGCGCGGACGCAAGGGTCACGGCCCTCTCGCCGATGATCGGGAATGTTCCGTTCAGCGGTCCGGCAGGCAAGCTCCTGAAGGCGGCTGGCCTTCCACACGACTCTGCCGGCGTCGCGCGCCTCTATGCCCCCTTCCTCGACTCGATTCTGATAGACAGGAGCGACCGAGGGATGAGGGCCGCCGTCGAGCGCATCGGGCCAGAGTGCAGACTGACAGACGCGCTCTTAGATGGAGCGTACGACGAAAGGAGGCTCGCTGAGGAGCTTATCTCCATTTGAAGCCGGTCGTCCTGGTCCCCTTCAAGGCCCACAGTGCAAAGTCCAGACTTTCGAAGGTTCTCGGGAATAGGCAGAGAGCCTCACTCGCCTCGGAGATGTTGCTTCACGTCCTCTCAGCCGTGCGGTCAGCGGGGCTCCTAGGCAGATGCTATGTCGTGTCATCAAGGCCGTCTGTCCTCAGGCTGGCGGCGATGGCCGGGGCCTCAACGATCCGCGAAGCCGACGACGCTGGAGTGAACTCAGCCGTCGAACGGGGGATGGCCTCTCTGGCAGAAGCAAACGAGTTCCTCGTGGTCCCTTCAGACCTGCCGCTCCTTTCTGCCCATGACCTAGAAGCAGCCTTGGCCCTCAGGTCCGGAGGGATGGACATCGTAATCTCGCCCTCTCGCACTTTCAACGGGACCAACCTTCTGCTCTTTTCAAGGTCCAGGGGAGTCCGTCTCAGCTACGACCGGGACAGCTTCAAGAATCACCTCGGCGAGGCGGGGAACATGAAGCTGAGGACCGGCGTCTACTGCGGCCCCGGAGTCGTCTTTGACGTCGACTCCCCCTCCGACCTCAAGGAACTCGTCCGGCCTGGGCGCAGACGCAGACCATCTGAAATGGCCAGGAAGAGGGTCAAATGGGCCTCCTGATAGAGAATTGCAGGTCAGAGGACGGGACCATCGGCTCGGTCTACATAGAAGAGGGCAAGGTCGTGAGATTCAGCGAAGACACTAGCCAGACCGTCACGAACGAAACCCAACGCATCGACGGCAACTCCGCTACCCTCCTGCCGGGGCTCACGGATACTCACTGCCACCTCTTCGAGTACGGGTGGCTGAAGAGGAACGTCGACCTCAGGGGTACGAGCAACATCACCTCCATCAGGCTCAGGGTATCCGCGAGGGTCCAACGAACTCCTCCAGGTGAATGGATCGCTGGGATGGGATGGGACCAGGAGGCTCTCTCTGAAAGGAGGATGCCCACGCACGCGGACATCGACGACCTGACGCCGCACAACCCTGTGATTCTGACCCGGGTCTGCGGGCACATCGCCCTCCTGAATTCGATGGCCATGAAGGAGTCTAGGATCGAAGCAATGCAAGGAGACGAGTACGACAGGGACGGCGCGGGGGCTCTGACTGGAATCGTGAAGGAGACTGCGCTCCCGGTTGTGCTGTCCAACCTGCCCAGGAGCGAGGAGGCGTGCCTCAGGGACCTCCAGTCGGTGGAGGTCGAGGCCCTGAAATTCGGGGTGACCAAGGTCCATTGCATCCTGTCGCCGGAGGGGTTCAGAGAAGAGCTCGGCGCGCTAGCGTCCCTTCATTCTGCGAGGTCTCTTTCTGTCAGGTACAGGCTCTTCCTACCCCCTCAGTCCCTTTCGTACGTTGGTGAGAAGGGACTGCGCGAACGAATGAACGACGAGTGGCTCAGGATTGGCGGTGTCAAGATCTACTGCGACGGCTCCCTGGGGGCGAGGACCGCGGCCCTTCGTGAGCCCTACGCCGACGACCCTTCCAACATGGGATTGCTGAGGCACACGGACGAGGAGCTCTCTGACATGGTTGAGCTTGCGGACCGCGACGGCTACCAGGTGATAATCCACGCGATCGGCGACAGGGCCGTCGAGCAGGCACTGGGCGCCCTGACCCGCGTCTCCGGTGCGAAGAACGAGAGGAGGCACAGAATCGAACACGCGAGCCTGCTGCCCCGAGACCTGCGCTCGGAGATGGCGAAACATGGGATAAGAGCCGCGATCCAGCCGCAGTTCATCACCTCTGACACCTGGGCGGTCGGTCGCCTGGGGGCGGAGAGGGCCAGAGACCTGTATCCTCTGCGCTCGATGCTGAGAGAAGGAATACTGGCCTCGGGCGGCTCGGATTCGCCGATCGAGTCCCTGAGCCCGATCTTGGGAATCTGGTCTGCGATGGTCAGAGGAGGCTACGGACCCGAGGAGGCTTTGGATCTTGGAGATGCGGTCCGGCTCTACACAGCGAACGCAAGGTCGAACGGGTTCGACGACGGCTTCGCCATGGCTGAAGGGTCAAAGGCAGACTTTACGCTGCTCGATTCTGACATCTCGGCAATGCATCCGGCGATCCTCAGGAAGGTCGGAGTCGCAGCCACCATAGTGGAGGGCGACCTTGCCTACTCAGGGGCTGCCGCGGCCAGCATATGAACGGCGCTACGCGATGTAGGGGGTGCTCGAGCTGTCGAAACGCCTGACCATTTCGTATTGGCCCTTGTCTCTGAATCCGGCGAACTTCGGGAGGTCGGGGAAAAACTGGTCCAGAGGCTTGACCGCCATTTCCGCGGTCCACCACCTTCAGGAGGTTCCTGTTCATCACTATGGCATTGGATCCCATCTCGTGGTACGCTCCGACGTTGTTCGGAATGTCGCCCAGGACCAGAGTCAAACCCGCCCTGTGCATGCCGAGGCTGTCCTCGGTCGCCTCCTTCACCATCTCGAAGATCTCGTCGAAACCCACGGCCGACGACAAAGACCGCCTATTCCCGCCCGGGCCCAAGGTGTCAGATGAACGTGTCTCTGGTAGTTAAATCCAGCCCCTGGGCCCAGAGTGAATGGGTGTGGTTTTTCATTCGACCTTGGTTGCCTTGACTGAGAGCACGCCGTTTCTGTATTGGGTCTCCACCGTAGAGGGCGTCACTCTGCATGAGAGCGTCTGTGAGACGCTGAAGGTAGGCCCTTCAACGCATATCGTTTCTTCGGTGACCGTTGCCTTCAGTTCATGCTCTCCAAAGCCCGGTACGTCTACGATTAGGACTACGAAGTTCAACGCCTCGACCAGCTCGAGGTCTCGGACTCGGTCGCCTTGAGTCCTGGCCACCCCGACGGTCTGGACCGGCCCATCCAGCATCATCTCCGCCCTTCGTACGATTTCATCAAGGCTCTCATCCAAGGCGTCAGCATCAGGAGACATCAGCTATCTTCCCCCTCGGCCGCAGCGAGGAGAGTCGCCATGAATGCGGTCAGTGCGGTAATAACCAGCGTCCCCTTGTTTGACGGACTGTAGGTGCCTCCCCTCTCATGAACCACCAGACCCTGCCTCACCAGCGGCTGAAGGCAATCTGCGACCAGCTTTGGGTTTACGCCGACTTCGAGGAGCTCGGTGAACCTCGTCTCGGGCCTCTTCATCAGTTCAAGCATGATCAGAAGCCTCCTCTCGCTTGAAGCCGCAAAGAACACGTTGGCCAGCTTCCTGAGCCCGCCCTTCCCAAGCTGGCTCGCCGGGATTCCTTTGGGCACTCCGGGCAGACGGACCCTGAAGAGCACC
>JACQFO010000069.1 GCA_016200025.1 Nitrososphaerota archaeon | reverse complement strand
GGCCGGGGAAGGACCTCCTCAGCGACGCCTCGAGGACGACGGACTTCGTGGCCATGGCTGATGGGAAGCTCTTCGCCGCTCGGCTTGTGTCTTCAGATCTTGAACCAGGTGTCGTCCCTACGAAAAGGGTCCTCGCCCTCGCCAAGAAGCTGGACAGGCTAGAACTGGGGCGAGACAGCCTCTTCGGAGGATACTGGGACCTTGTAGAAACGAACGGCCTGGCCATTGCAGAGCAGGCGGGCCACTTCGAGGACCCTCTCGGCATCCCGGCTTCGGTCGAGGTCAGGGGGTCTCCGTCGAACCTCCGCATCAGCGGCGAGGCAGATGTGGAAAAGCACGTAACCTTCGACACCAGGCTCGGCCCGATCATCGTGGAGCGCGGAGCTTCGGTCGAAAGTTTCTCCCGGGTCATGGGTCCGTGTTTCTTGGGGCCCCGGGTCAAGCTCCTCTCCGCGCTTGTCGGCGGGGGGACGTCGATCTTCGAGGCAAGCAAGGTAGGGGGGCAGGTCGAGAACTCTATCATACTCCCCCACACCAACAAAGCCCATCACGGGTACGTCGGAGATTCCTATGTCGGAGAGTGGGTCAACCTGGGGGCAGGGGCCACCTTCAGCAACCTGAAGAACACCTACGGAAACGTCCGCCTGCAGGTCGGACGCAGGAAACTCGACTCGGGGATGATCAAGCTCGGGCCTGCGGTAGGCGACATGTGCAAGGTCTCGATAGGCTCCCTCGTCCACGCCGGCCGGCTACTGGGAACTGGTTCCCATGTCGCGGGAGCCGTGAAGTCCAACGTCCCCAGCTTCACGTACAGCGACGGAGATTCAGGCAGGATGGTCCAGCTGCTGCTGGAATCTGTCCTCGAGACCCAGAGGAGGATGATGGAAAGGAGGGGACTGACTCTGACGCGCGCTGAAGAGGAATTGATCAGGGGCCTATACAGGGTCACGTCAGGCGAGAGAAAGAAGTCGGGAGTCCGGAAGGGCTCACTCAGCTGAGAGGGCTCACCACTGGCATCTCCCCAGCGTCGAGCTTAAAGCGGAAGCCCATCGGGCTAAGCAAGTCAGACCTAGACGTGAGACACTTGCCCGACCCCTTCTCTGAAGCCCGCGCACGCAAGATAGACCCTCACGGAGTCTTGCGGACCTATCAGGGATGGCCCTCGCTGGCCAGGAAGGGGTTTGCCGTGAGCACCAGGATCCCTCCAGGCAAGTTTTCGAAGGGGTATGTACTCGGGATGGGAGGCTCCGCTGCTGGAGGCGACATCCTCGCGAGCTGGCTCGCTGGCAGGGCAGGCGCGGAGGTGGCGGTCTTTAAGGGGCAGCTCCCCATAGGGGATCTTTCCGGGACCCTCGCCATAGCCTGCAGCGCATCAGGCAAGACAGAGGAAACGATTTCGATGATGAAAACCGCGGTGGACAGAGGTGCAACCGTCGTTTCCCTCTCCGCGGGAGGAAGGCTCGTCGGGGTTTCAAAGAGGCTCGGGGTGCCCCACATCGCAATGCCCGAGGTGGTCGCGCCGCGGTACATGCTCCCCTTCATCGTATTCTCTTGCCTTTCAGTCTTCAACCGCGCAATGGACCTGGACTGCGAGACAGAGGCGGAAGACGCGTTCCAGGAGATGGAGTCGGAGTCGGCCGCCCTGGCCATCGGGCTGCCCCCTGCGGAAAACGAAGCAAAGGCCCTCGCGCTCAGAGTGCTGAAGAGGACTCCCGCAGTCTACGGCTCGAGGATCACGAGGGGGGTCGGAATCAGGTTCAAGAACGTACTCAACGAGAACTCCAAGAAGCACGCGCACTTCGACGGGCTCCCCGACGCGTTTCACAACGAAATCGAGGCGTGGGAGGACCCCTCAATCGAAAACCTCCCCATTTTCCTCAGGCACACCGAAGAGTCCGCATGGGACAGGTCCAGGACCGACTCGATGGTGAAGATTCTCGAGGACTTGGGGAAGGGACCCGTCCAGGTCCGAGGCCGAGGCAGCTCCAGTCTCGCGCAGCTCATGACTATGGCCTACAGGTTAGACATGGTCTCCTACTACGTCGCCCTGGGCCTGGGCAGGGATCCCTTGCCGACAAAGCTGATCGACCGTCTCAAGAGAGAGACCTAGCTACCTGATTCCAACAAGCTGGGCGAGCTCCTTCCTGGAAGCCGCTCCCAGCACCTGGGCCGCTCCTTCGGGGGAGACGTCGCTCGTATAGATGCCCCCGCCGAGTTCCAGCCCGCCCCAGTGCGTCTTCTTGGGGTAGATTTCGATGTGCCAGTGAATCTGCTTGGTCGTCTTCTTCTCCGAGGAGCTATGAAAGACCATCGTGAACGTCTGGGAGTCGAGGGCCTTCGACATCCCTCCCAGGGTGGACCTGAGCATCAGCGCCAGGTCCATCATCTCCTTCTGGGACAGCTTCAGTATGCTGGTCATGTGGCGCTTGGGGTAGATCCAGAATTCGAAGGGATGGGTGGAGACCCAGGGCGCAAACGCGATGAAAAAGTCGGTCGCAAGAATCTGCCTCGGTCCTCCTGTTTCCGTCCCCACCACCTGGCACATCGGGCAGATCCCGAGGTCGTTGAGTGAAGCTTGCACGGTATCGGCCTCCTCCTCGACCGCGGGGGGGACCCTGGGGGTCGTGACGATCTGGATGCTGGGATGGACGGAGGTGGGGGTTCCTTCCTTCTCGCTGTTGACGAAGACGAGCACGTAGCTAACCCCCTTTTGCGAGTACAACCACCTCACCTTGTCTTGCAGCGATGCTAGGATGTTCGTCCACTGCTCGATGTCAATCTTGGAGAATGGCTGGTCGTGCTTCGGAGAAGCGACAAGGACGTAATGATATCCCACTGCAGGCTCACTATAGTGAGGCGGCTCTCCGTAGGAAGGGGGGGCGCTGGGGGTCACCACCGGGTTCTTCGCAGGGAAGATCCTCACCGACCAATTCTTTATGATGTCTCCCTCCGAGTCCGTTTGCTTGAGCAGGGTGTCGCCCCTCTTCACCAAGACCAAGTCGGCTGGAGGCGTCATCTCCTCATTGCCCGCGCAGAAGTTACATTTCTCGGGCTTGGATGGGATGACCTGGCCGGGCTTGAGACCTCTGTCCGGGAGTATGACAGAGAGCCTCTCAGTGAAATAATCCTTCCTAATCTCCACCATCGGCGCCCGTTCCACATGGGTCTGGATATTAGGTTTTGGCGCACATTCGCGTCGCACGAAACAGAGATAATCGGTCGCGTCGGTAGCGGACGCGCGAAAGATGAAAGTCGGATACGTCCTCCTCGACGGGTGTGCCGACAGGCCGAACCCAGCCCTGAACTACACAACGCCGTTGGAGGCCGCTTTCACGCCCAACCTCGATTCGATCGCGCGCCGTTCCAAGCTCGGGAAGGTCGTCACTGTAAGGGCAGGGGTCGCCCCAGAGTCCGACATCGCGGTCTTCAACATGCTCGGCTATTCCTTTGACAGCGGGTACCCGGGACGGGGCGTAGTCGAGGCCGTCGGCTCCGGGCTCGAGGTCCGCAAGGGAGACCTCGCCCTCAGGGCAAACCTCGCCTCATCAAAGGGACGCCGAATCATCGACAGGAGGGCGGGGAGGGACCTCACACAGCACGAAGCCGATGGTCTGGCAGAAGCCCTGAATTCGGTCCACCTGAATGGAGCAGAGTTCGAGTTCCGTGCGACCGTCTCCTACCGGGGTGTATTGGTGATCCGAGCCGAGGGGGGCCTCTCCGCCGAGGTGTCCAACACCGACCCCGCCTATTCCAAGGTGGGCGGGTTTGGCGCGGCCAGGGCAACGTCCTCGGACGACCGGGTCCTCAGATGCGTCCCCGAGTCGACTTCGCTCTCTGCCAGAATGGCGGCCCGCCTCGTCAACGAATTCACAGTCAAGAGCCTAAAGGTCCTGGCAGGAAGCGGAATCAACCGAGAGCGGGTCAGGGCCGGGAAGCTTCCGGCGAACTGCGTCCTCCTGAGAGACGCCGGGGACCATCTGCCCAGGGTTGACTCCTTCAAAGACAAGTATGGGTTGAAGGGTACCGCGATTGTGGAGATGCCGGCCGAAGTCGGTATAGCCAAGATCCTCGGCATGAAGATGGTGACCGTCAGCGACAGGCGCGACCTTGACGAAAAGAGAAGGCTCTTCGTCTCCGAGCTTCGGGAAGGGACCGTCGTCTACGTGCACATCAAGGGCCCTGACGAGTTCGGGCACGACGGCGACGCCCTTGGGAAGAAGAGGTGCATAGAGCAGGTGGACCGCGACTTCTTTTCCGGGGTCGCGGAGAAGACTGGTGGCGCCAAGATTGGAGTCTCCTGCGACCATGCGACCCCGTGTTCCATGAAAATGCACTCCAGCGACCCCGTGCCCCTCCTTGTCACGACAGACTCGAAGGGCGATTCGATGCGATTTACTGAGAAGAACGCCGCCAAGGGATCGCTCGGCGACCTTCGGGGTCGGGAGGTCCTGAGAAGGATAATCGGCGGAAAGGTCAGGGACCGGGCTTCAGAAGATTCCTGAACGCGGCGTAGGCCGCATCGTTCGCCGTACTTCTCTTGGCGTAGGTCTTCCCGAGAACATCAACCCGACCACCGCCTCGGCCCTATGAGGCCCTCGCTCTACGCCGTCGATTGGTCGGTTACGGCAGCCGGGGTCTGGTTTGGGAGGCAGTCGCCGCCTTCGTCCATGAAGAGGCGGTCCACATCCTGCCCTTTCCTAGCCACAGCATAGGAGCCCTGTCCGTTCCTGATCAGGACAAAGGGCCGGGGTTGGCTGTGAAAAGGCATGTTCATGACCATCGAATAGGCGCCCGCGTCTCGGAACATCACCAGTTTACCCACCTCGGCCCCTCCGAGCTTCGACCTGCTGGAAGTAGGGAAGACGTCGAGTGGGTCGCAGAGCCTTCCGACCAAGACCACTTTCTGCGGGGCCTGCTTGCCGCCGGGGACCACTTCGACTGGATACTCGTGTCGCAGCAGCGCCGCGTCTGGCAGCAGGTGGTACCCTGCGTCGACATAGACGTACGTGCTCTCGCCGAAGTTCTTCGTGTTGACTATCCTACTAACGAGTATTACGGCCTCGGCGGTGAGGAATCTCCCGCTCTCCGCGATGAGGGTGAACTTGTCGCCGATGCTTTCAATCAGGCTGTTCAGCTGCCCGACCACCTTCGCCCCCAGGTCCTTGGGCGTCGGCACCTTGCGCCCGTAGCTTGCGGGAAGCCCTCCTCCAATGTCAATCGTGCGGACCGCGAACTGCCCGAGCTGTTTCCTTGCATTGAGTATGAATGCCTCGAGCTTCTCTATTGCCTCGGCGTAGCAGGACGGATCTTCAATCTGGCTCCCCAGATGGAAGTGGAAGCCCTCGAACCTGAAGCTTGGGTTCTCCAGGACCTTCTTCAGGACGTGAAACGCGCTGTCATGACTCCCCCCGTTGAACTGCAGGCCGAACTTTCCGTGCCCCATCGAGCCGCGCAGCTCCGCGTGCACATGAACCTCGGGGTTGACTCTGATCATGACGCTCACCTTGACGTCGGCCTTCGAGGCAGCTTCAGCTAGGTTGAGAAGCCCGTTGTGGCTGGCGATCACGACCTTCCTCACGCCCTTCTCCAGCATCTGTTGGTACTCCAACAGGGTCTCAGTGATGCTGGTGTAGACCACGCTCTGAACCGAGCCTCCCGCCCTGGTGATGAACTCGAGTTCCGAGGGGGCTGTGAGGTCGAACAGGATCCCTTCGCTCGCGAAGGCCCGTATGACCGAGGGATTGAAGTTCGCTTTCACCGAGTATGCTACCCTAAAGACTCCCTTGAATTCCGTGAACGCCTGCTCGATTTCCGAGACCTTCCTCCTCAGAGTGGCTTCGTCGATCAAGAAGAACGGCGTCCCGTACCTTTCAGCTAGGCTGTAGAGATCCTTGTCGGAAAACTTCGGCGCCGCAACCCCCGTGCGTGAGACGGGTTGCGTACGTGGGTCCACCAACTTTTTGTTATCGCTTCCCCATGAAATTTCTCTTAAAAACATTGTCCTTGTCCTCCAAGAATTTTCCAAATCCTCGGCCCGCCGCCGGGAAGGCCTCGCCAACCGTTCGGGCGAACGCCGACCTCTGCCAGAGCGTCGAATTAGTTTTCTACGGGCAAAGGACTACCGCTGCATTGGCGAGGCACTACGTGTACGTCCTGCGGTGCGCAGACGGTTCCCTCTATACTGGCTACACGACAGACCCGGGGAGAAGGGTCAGGCAGCACAACAAGGGCACAGCGTCGAAGTACACGCGCGGAAGGGGGCCCGTCATGCTAGTCCATCTCGAAGAGGCTGCGACGAGGGGGATGGCGTTGAAGCGCGAAGTTGCGATAAAGTCAATGGCTAGGAAGGAGAAGCTTCAACTGAGCACCACAGGCTCCCGTATCAGCCGCCACAGCGTCCGCTAGAGCAAAAACCCATCGTGGATTCTATTGGTGTCTTTGTTCTTACTTGCCGACGACTATTTCGATCGAGGAGATGTTTCTTGTCTCTGGGCCTTCGCCAACGACTTCTGTGGTTATGCCTATGTTCTTCACTTTGAACTGGCCTCCGCCGAGCCTCTTCGTGACGATCTCCGCCACGTCGACTGCCCTGCTTATTGCCAGTCCTCTCGCCTTCACGACCACTTCTCCGGCTTGGGTGAGCTGGATGAGTGCGCTCATGGCGTAGCTCATCACCGGCTTCTTGCCCACGAAGAGGTGGTTCGATGGGGCGGTCCGTTGCATTGGCTCTCTTGGCTGTTGCATTGGCTCTCTTGGCTGTTGCATTGGGGCTGCCGCCTGTTCCCCTGATTTGTGTTCCTCCGTCTCGGTTGGGTCGGATTTCTTTCTTGGCATGTGTCTGACCTTATTCGGCACGCCCACTCCACCGCATATTTAATCGTATAGGGCTGTCCGCCTGAAACTGGTCACAAATATTCTGCGAGGTCCACCTTGTTGCTGGCCGACCCACCCCTTATGAAGAGGTCGACATTTCTCGCCGCAGCGGTCATGGGCCCCTCGAGGGTCTCGCCCAGCGGGACGCCGGAGACATGCCTCGTCCCTGCGAAGTTGGACAGTCCCCACGCGTCTGTGTCGAACGCTTCCCGCCCGTTCTTGTCCCAGAACACGTCCGTGGCGTACCTGCTCTCGGTCTTCTCGCGCAACCATCGCTTGAGGCCCTCCTCCGGAACCAGCTCGCCCCTGCCGACGTTGACGATGGTGACCACCTCTTTGGTCCTGCTGAGGAGGTCGTAGTCCAGGATGCCTTTCGTCTGTTTCGTAAGCGGCAATGCTACGACCACAGCGTCCGCCCGTCCGACGACTTCGGAGAGTCTCGAAATCTCAAGCCTCTCGTCAAATGCTTCACTGACCCTGAAGGACCTCGACACCCCTATCGTCTTCATCCCCAGCGAGCGCGACAGCCTGGCAACCTCTGACCCGATCGAACCGCATCCCAGTACGAGAAGGGTCCGGCCGGACAGCCTTCTTGGCACCACCCTCCTGTCGCGGACGTGGATTCCCTTCGAAGCGCCCAGCAAAAGCCCCCACGCATGCCTCGGCAACCGGGCCAGTGTAGGCCCCTGCATTCGAATAGACCTTCACTCCGTCAGGCAGCAGCGCGAAATCGACTGCGTCGACGCCCGCCGACATCGTCTGGACCATTCTCAGGCTTTTCAACCTCGAGATGAGGTCAGGTCCGAGCATGCTAGGCCACGCCATTGTTATCTCGCATTCTGCCAACACCACATCATTCGTTTCCGACTCAAAGACGTCGTAGGGTTCGAGGATCTTCTTCGCTTCCGTTGGCAACCTGTCTGTTACGAATATGCCCGTCCTGAGCATATCGCTTTCGCCCCCTAATTTGCGAGCGCCTTGATGGGTATGTCCTGCGTGATTCCGTTGGGCAGGGACCTTCTTATCGAGACTGGGAGGGCGTCGGCCTCTAGTTCGGCCGTGGCCACGTCTATCGGACCTCTGTAGGGGCCCTCGAGGGCCACGAAAGGCGGGGCCCCCATTGCGATTTGCAGGGACCTCGCACCAACAATTCTGGCCTTCTCGAACCTTGTCAATTTCGCTGGCCCGATGCGGACCACGAAGTCCGCAAGAGAGGGTTGCCTAGCTTTCTTCGTTGTTTTCGCAGGGGACATGAAAGGGCCTCGGAGAGTTTTCGCCCCAGGCGGTCATCTGATAAGTCTTTTCCGCGTGCAATTGCAAAAGGCGATAAGTGGGGGTAGTAAGGGTCGGTTTACTTGTCGACCTCGGAACATGCTGCAGGGTCTGTGTCGAAAGTCGATTGTCTCGCAACTGTGCGGGGAATTGGAGAATCCAAGCTCTCCATCTACAGGCACCTCGCTCCACTGACAGTCAACGCCCTTCTTCGAGCCCTTCCCCTTAACACCAGAGCGAACCTACAGCCAGCAATGGTGTGCATGCTTACAGACCTCCGAGTGGGCGTCGAGAAGCCGAGGGCCAGCTTCGTCAAGGGCGACGTGGCGTTCCTCCCTTCCGCGGGCCTCATCTGCGTCTTCCTGGGAGCCGCGACGAGCGATCGGCCGTTGAATCCTCTGGGCAAGGTCGATGACGGCATTCAGACCTTCGAGCGGATGCGCCCGGGAGACGTCCTGCGCCTGGCCCTCAATGAATCCGGCATCAAACCCGCAGGGACAGTTCTGCCCGTATCATAACGAATTTCTGCGCTTTCGCCTAGGCGAGGGCCCAGACCGTGTGACCGCTGAATCCTCCAGCCCTCTTCAGGAGGTTCTTTCCTTCAAGGCTCCGGAGGACAGTTGTAGCCACGGCAGCATTGACCCCCAGTGCTCTCGAGGCATTGGATATCGTAATAGCTTTCAACGGGACGAGGCTCTTGAGCATCTCCGCTTCGCTGGCCTTGGGGACCAGGAACCCGAGCTTCTTCTGTTGTTGCGGCGCCGCCTTTTGTTCCTTTGCCTTCTTCCCCTTCGACGGCGCGGCCTGCTCCTGGCCGGCGTCCTGCGAGTCCTGTTTCTTCTCCATAGAAGCCAGCGACTTCTTCTTGACTCCGCCCATGGGGCTTCGCGAGTTTCAGGCACTGGAAATAAGGTTTTCCTAGAGCTCGGAAAGAGAGATTAGGCCGAAGAGGGCGGACCGGCCGTGGATTATACGAAGGTCGCGGAATGCTACTCTGTCCTCGAGGGTATCTCTGGCAGGAACGAGTTGACTCGTGTTCTCGCCTTACTCTTCAAGGAGACTCCGAAGTCCGAACTGGGAATTCTCGTCTACCTCACGCAGGGGAAGCTACGGCCGGACTACGAAGGCGTCGAGCTTGGGCTCGCCGAGAAGATGGCCCTTCGGGCCATAGCGGGGGCGTCCGGGTTGGCTTCTGAGAAGGTCCATCGGACCTACGTCAAGTTCGGCGACATCGGAACCGCTGCCCAAAAGCTCCTCGAAGGAAGGGCCCAGGACACGCTCTTCTCAGAAAGACTGACCCTCAGGAGGGTCCACGAAACCCTGATGAAGATCGCAAGGAAGGCAGGCTCGGGGTCCGTCGAGGCGAAGCAAAGCCTGCTCTTGAGCCTCCTGAACGACTCCACGCCCCTTGAAGCAAAGTACATCATGAGGACGGTGACCGGCGGTCTAAGGCTCGGAGTCGCCGACTATACGGTCATCGACGCGGCCGCCCTCGCGTTCCTGGGAGACAAGGAGGACAGGGCAAAGGTGGAGCGCGCCTACAACGTCCACCCTGACCTCGGCTTCATAGTGGAGGAGCTGGCGTCCGGTGGGGTCGCAGCGGTAGAGGGGGTCCGGGTCGACGTGGGTGTTCCGATACGGCCGATGCTGGCAGAGAGGCTTGAGTCCGCCAAGGCGATCGTCGACAAGATGGGGGGCAAGACCGTAGCGGCGGAGTACAAGCTGGACGGCGAAAGGCTGCAGGTCCACAAGTCAGTCGCAGGCGTATCGCTTTTCTCGCGGCGTCTGGAGGTGATAACTGGGCACTACCCTGACGCGGTCGAACTTGTGAAGGATACGGTCAGCGCTAAGGAAGCCATCCTGGAGGCAGAGGTGGTGGCCATAGACGAGGACACCGGCGACTACCTTCCTTTCCAGGAGCTGATGCACAGGAGGCGCAAGCACGGGGTCGACAAGGCGGTCGCCGACTACCCCATCGCCCTCAACTTCTTCGACGCCCTGTTTGTTGGCAGGTCTGACCTGACTCTGGAGCCCTACTCGGCAAGGAGGAAGAAACTTGAGGCTGTGCTGAAGGTGACGCCGAGGACTCGACCTGTGCCGCGGCTGACAACCTCGCTGCCCGAGGAGATCGAGGCGTTCATGGAACAGGCGATTCAGGACGGCTGCGAAGGACTCTTAGTCAAAGACCTGGACTCCCCATATCGGGCGGGGGCGAGGGAGTTCGCCTGGATAAAGCTGAAACGAGAGTACCGGAGTGAGCTGACAGACACCCTCGACCTCCCAATCATAGGGGCCTTCCATGGAAGAGGAAGGCGGACCGGGAACTACGGGACGTATCTTCTCGGCGCCCACGACACCGAGCGGGGCGTCTTCACCAGCATAGGCAAGGTCGGGACGGGTTTCACGGACGATGACCTGACGCGCATTCCCAAGGTCCTGAAGTCCCTCGAATCCCGCGTAAAGCCATCGAACGTCGAGTCCAAAATGGTCCCAGACGCCTGGTTCCGACCGGGAGTGATCCTGGAGGTCATCGCCTCCGAACTGACCCTATCCCCAATTCACACCGCTGCCAAAGACAGGATCAGGCCGGGCGCAGGCCTCTCGCTGAGGTTCCCAAAGTTCACCGGAAAAATAAGGGACGACAAGCGCCCGGATGACTCAACGACCGTGGAGGAACTTGTCTCCATGTACAATAGGCAGCTGAAGAAGCTCGGTCCTGTTCGCTGAGGCCCTGAAGGGAGGCCCCGCGCTGAGCAGACACCCAGGATAGGTCCGTGGGGGCCGCAGCAGTCTTTATGTGGCCCGCGACACCGAGCCGCGATAGGCTTGAACAAGCTGAGGTTGCTCATCGCTGCGGCCCTGGCGCTCACGATGCTGGCACAGGGCGGTCCGGTGCACGCCCAGGACTGTGCAACCAAAGATGGGTTCTTCGTCGCCTCGCTCAACGGAGACATAGACCCCGGAGCTGCGGATTTCCTTTCCGCGAGCGTCGACGGCGCCATGGCCTCCTGTGCGGGGCACTTTATCTTCATCCTGACCACCAACGGAGGCGACGGAGGGAGCATGGAGAAGATGATCGCGTCCCTGGGTTCGTACCAGCAGTGGGGAGGCACCTTCGTCACGCTGGTCGCCCCCCAGGGAGCCTTCGCCTTCTCTGCGGGCTCGTACATCGCCGAGGCTTCCACCAAGGTGTACATGGTTCCAGGCACAACGATCGGCTCTGCGACTCCGATCGTATCGGGGATTCCCACGGGCCAGGAGAACTCGACCTTGAGAAAGGACATCAACGCCTTCACGGCCTACATGAAGACCCTCACGGCCTCCCACGGCAGGAACGAGACCGCAGCCGGGCTGATGGTCACCCAGGGCTTGTCCTACACCTGCGTCCTCGCTTCGCACTGCGAGGCGCTCGACCTTCACGTAATAGACGGGGCCCTGAACGCCACTTCAATCCAGGGCGCCCTCTCCCTCCTCGGTGCTCCCGAGTCCGTGCACATTGAGACCCCTGGGATAAGGTCTCAAATGATATCGATCCTAAGCAATCCCAACGTTTCTAGCCTACTCTTCCTAATAGGAGTCTTCGCCATACTGGCAGATGTGTATCACCCGACCGTGGTGCTCTCGGTGGTGGGCGCAGTGATGGTCGCAGCGGCCCTCTTCGGGTTCGGGGTCTTCGGGGCCTCCCCATTCGCTGTGCTTCTGATGGTCATCGGCGCGGCTTTCATCTTCCTTGAAGTCAAGACCCAGCACGGCATCAGCGCTACCATAGGCGTCGTGATCTTCGTGGTCGGCTTCCTGCTTATCTTCCAGCTGCCCCCATCATCACCCACGGCGCCCACCTTGCCGCCAGTCATTTTCTCTGAAGTGCCGAGCATTTCCTACGCGCTCATCGCGGCCCTCGGAGTAGCGATCGTGATCGCCAGCCTCTATCTCCGGTCCATCCGCCAGGTCCTGATGAAGCGCCCCAAGGTCAACGACCCCTCCCAGGCAATCGGGAAGTCAGGGACTATGAAGACGGACCTGCCACTCGGGGGCAAGGGTGTCGCGCTCGTCGGCGCCGAAGACTGGAGCGTTACCTCCGCACAAGAACTCAAGAAGGGTGACGCGATAAAGGTTAAAGAAGTAATGGGGCTTCAGCTGCTCGTAGAGAAGGAACAAGTTTGAGCCTCGCGATGTTGCAGCCGTTGCAGACCACCGGGGACATAATCACCGGCGTCATCCTCGCCCTCGTCGCCATCGTCATCCTCGGGTTCGCAGTCACGACGATCAAGATCATCAGGGAATACGAACGCCTTGTTGTCTTCCGGCTGGGAAGGCTGATTGGAGCGAAGGGGCCGGGCGTGATTCTCATCCCTCCCCTGATAAACCGAGTCAACAAGATAGACCTCAGGGAACGGTATCTGGAGGTACCACACCAGACCTGCATCACCAAAGACAACGCGCCCACGGACATCGACTTCCTGATCTACTACAAGGTCACCGAGGCCACCCAGAGCGTCGTCCAGGTCCAGAACTTCGAAGGGGCTTCCATCGGCATAGCGACGACCACCCTGAGGGCTGTGGTGGGCGATATCCCGCTAGACGAACTGCTCGCCAAGAGGGAACAGATCAACCAGGTTCTCAGGACCAAGCTTGACGAGGTCACAGAGCGCTGGGGCATCAAAGTGACCAACGTCGAGATCAGGGAAATCCGTCCTCCTCAGGACGTCCAGGAGGCGATGGTGAGGCAGATGTCGGCAGAGAGAACAAGGAGAGCCACGGTCACGGAGGCAGACGGGAAGAGAGAAGCATCCATCCTGGTAGCCGAGGGTGAGAAGAAGTCCAACATCCTAAGGGCGGAGGGAGACAAGCAGGCATCAGTGCTCAGGGCCGAAGGCTATGCAGGGGCCCTCAACCAGATCTTCTCCGCGGCCAAAGGCATAGATTCCAAGACGATGGTGCTCCAGTACCTCGACACGTTGAAGGCCCTGGGCGCCAGCCCTTCCACGAAGTACATCTTCCCGCTGGAATTCACGAACCTCATAGCCCCGCTGAGGGACTACGCAAAGCAAAGCGAAAAGTAGCCCAGGCCGGCCGTTCCATGGCAGGGGGATTGGGGGTGAATCGGAGGCCCAGTCTTATATCCATTTGAATTCAAGGCTTGAGGCGAGGACGTTCTCATGTCAGGTCAAGAAGGCGAGACTCAAGCCCGACGCCGTACCCTGGTGGTTCTTCAGGACGAGATGCGCCGGGTCCTAGACGCGACGAGGGTCCTCCTAGACGAATACACGGCACTGACAAAAGGAGACAAGCTTCAGGTCGCCTCTGCACTCGAAAAGGTGAGGCAGGCCGAGGAGGACGTTGTGACGCTGAGAAGCGCCCTGATCAGGGAGCTCTCCCAGGTCGGGACCCTCCTCGTGAACAGGGAGGACGTCCTGAGGGGAGCCTTCTCCGTGGAGGACATCTTCGGCCACATCAATGGGGTCGCCTTCAAGATGTCACAGCTTTCAAGGTCCTCTGCAAAGAACAAGAAATACAAGGAGGCGATAACCGAACTGCTCGGGCTCCTGATCGACGGGATCTCCAAGCTTAACGAGAGCGTGCGAGCCCTGTCAATCAACCCGGACCAGGCCTTCCAAATGGCCGCCCAGGTCCAGCAGATCGAAAGTTCCATCGACAACAAGTATCGCGAGGCAGTCGCCATGACCATGAAGACCGCCACGAACGTGAAGGAGCTCATCATAGTGAAGGAAGTCCTGGAGTCAATCGAGAACACCGCGGACGCGATGCTTGACGCGGCCGACGCGAGCACCATCCTGGCGCTCGGGCTGTAGCCATGCCGAAGCAGAAGGCCATGGGCAGGCTCTTCGAGAACAGAATCGTCGTCTGGGACATCGAATCCTCGCGGCGCCTCTTCAAGGAAGGATACTACGGGAAGCCCCTGGGGATTCCGAAGCCGAAGGATTTCGAGTTCGACGCACCCCTCGTGCTCGATCTCATGGAGGCCTACTACCTGGCAACCAGGAAGTCCCTAGAAGTCCAGGACCAGGCTGGCAAATCCATGACTCCCAAACAGCTCCAGGCCACCTGCGAGGCCTCCTAT
>JACQFO010000068.1 GCA_016200025.1 Nitrososphaerota archaeon | reverse complement strand
CCCCCAGCCAGGACCAGCTTTTCCCAGTCCAGCCCGTTATCTTTGGCGAACTTCTTCACACCAAACCCGGCCGGCAGCTCCCGCACCTCGAATCCCACCCCGCTCTCCCTGGCCAGGGCGTGGATGCTCTTCGCGAACCCGTCGCTGGAATCCATCCCAGATGACAAGTACCCACCCAGCGCGACTCCAGCCTCGAGGTTTGGACTGGGATGAAGGACGCTCCTGACCGCCTTCTCGCGGAACCGACGTTCTGCTTTTGCTCCCGCCGTCAGGATTTTCAGCCCCGCCGGGGGAAGCCCGAACTCCCCAGAAACTACGAGCGCATCGCCTACCCGCGCGCCGCTCCTTGCGACTATCCTGTTGGCGAACCCGAACATGGCGCAATCGACGACCAACTCCTTCGCTTCATTGGTGTCGCCTCCAACAAGCGTTACCTTCCACTCCTTTTCCGCATCCCTTAGCCCCGCCGACAGCTCCTCGACCTGCCTTTGCGTCGTCCCCTTTCTGATCCCCAGGGAGACCAGGAAAGAATCCGGCCTCGCCCCCTTTGAGGCGAAGTCACTCACGCAGGCAGCCACCGCCTTCCTCGCTGCCTCTCTGTAGCTCATCCCTCGAGGAACGTCCGTCCCTTCGACCAGCATGTCGACCTTCACGACGAGTTTGCCCTTCTTCGCCGTGCTACCTGCTCAGCCCCTTGACCTTCGACGCAAAAGCCTTGGCGAGCTGCGCCGCCCTGCCCGCCGTCTCAGCTTCCGCGGAGACCCTCACCTTGTCCTCCGTGCCGCTGGGCCTCGCCAGGACCCACGAACGCCTGGAGACCTGGACCTTCACTCCGTCGGTCATGTCCGCCCCGCGGTTTTGCTTGGCCAGGAGCTTCAGTGCCCTCTGGGCCTTTGTCCGGGGGATGACGACGGCGACCCTTTCCTGGTGGTAGACTGGGACAGAGTCATACGCCTTCCTCCCCTTACCCCGCAGCGCCCTGATTATCACTAGGGCCGCCAGCATCGAATCCCTGCAGTGGTTGAAGTCTCCGTCGATCAGGCCCCCGCTGCTCCCCTCCCCGCCGAACCTCGCCTCCTTCTCGTTCATCATCCCGACCACGTTCGCCTCTCCGACCTTCGCCCTGAAGACCTCGCCTTTGACTCTCGCGACCACATCGTCAACCGCCTGCGTGGTGTCCATGGAGACGACCACCTTCTTTTCCCGAGACTCCGTGAGGAGCTCGGAGAGCGCAAGGGTCAGCATGTAGTCCCCGGTCCTCTTTCTCCCCCGGGAATCAACGATGACGAGCCTGTCGCCGTCGCAGTCGAACCCTAGTCCAATGTCGCACCCCTCTTCTCTTACCAATGTCGTCAGGAGAGGCAATTCGTCTGCGACCGGGTCCACAGTCCTGGTGAAGACTCCGGGCGCATCGTTGACCGACACCACTTCGCAGCCGAGCCGCCTCAGCAGGGACACCGAGTGCGCGGTCGCGGCACCGCCTCCGAGGTCCAGGGCTAGCTTGATTCCGTCGAAAGCTCCCTCGCCGAATCTTCTGACAAGGTCTTCAACATAGGTCGGCCTCTGCGCTGTCCTCGTCGACCCGGGCCCAAACCCTCCCGCAGCGGCTCCAGCGCCCATGACCGCTTGGAACTGAGCCTCCCCTATTCCAACCCCGTCAACGAGGAACTTCAGGCCGTTGAATTCTGGCTCGTTGTGGGAGGCGGTGACCATCACGGCCGGGCTCTTCTTCATCCTGCTCTCCCTGAAGAGCGCCGGTGTTGAAATCACTCCGTAATCAAGGACCCTGCAGCCGCGCGCCATCAGCGCCCCCGCGACCGCCCGGCTCATCGCCGGCCCGGTGCTCCTCGTGTCCCTGGCCAGCAGTACCTGCCCGGGTCCGCAGAGCTCCCCGAAGTTCGCTGCGAAACTGGCCACGTCGACTAGGGTCATGTCCACGTTGAGGGTCCCCCTGATGCCGCTCAGTGACGCTATCAATACCACGTTCCTCTATTGTGAGCCAGAAGGCAACATAGAGTTAAGAACTATTGTGAGCCAGAAGGCAACATAGAGTTAAGAATTATTGAGCTTGGGTCTTTTGACAACCGCAAGCCTCCAACCAACTGAAGTTGCGAGTCAGGGCTTTCCGCGTACGCAGAAGTCTGGCCATCGGAGAATACAAACTGGCCGACGTCTTCACCGGCCTCGACGCCTCCTCCTCCCTCCTCAAGGTCTTCGGGTCCAAGATTCAGATGACCAAGATAATGAAGCACCTCAAGCTCCGGGTCGAGCCCAACGACTCGGGCATCTGGCTCGACCGTGACACTGGCACCATCTGCATCGGAGCGAAGCACCTCGCATCGGCAAAGAGCGACTTCCTCTACCTCGACGTGATCCACGTCCTGGTCCACGTCCGCCAGTTCCTCGAGGGAAGGGAGCTCTACGACCAGGCCTTCGAATACGTCGAGAGGCCCACCGAGCTCGAGGCCTACAGGTACACCGTCGCAGAGGCGAGGAAGGTGGGCATGGGCGAAGACGAAATCCTCAGGTACCTCAGGCTCGACGCCGCGGACGACTCCGAGCTCGGCAAGCTGATGGAAAAGATAGGCGTAAGGGCCCGCCGATGAATAACCTCATTTTCCGACGAAAACGCTGACTAGAGCTTCTTGGAAGGGATCCCTGGTCTCACGAGGCTCTCCAGGTCAAGGATGGAGTCAATCTCGTGCGGACTGTACCCCAGGCTTTTGAGCGCCGCCCTGATGCTCATCCCCTTCGCCAGCTTCTTTCCTAGAATCGCCGCCTTGTCGTACCCAATCTTGGGCGAGATTACAGTGATCAGCGCCGGGCTGCTCTCCGCGTAGGCCCTCGACTTCCCCCGCATGGGAACCACGTGGTCTACGACCAACGCAGCGACCTTCTCCAGTGCCTCGGAGAGGAGCTTCACCTGGAGCACGATGTTGTATCCCATTAGCGGCACCCCCATGGTCAGCTCGAACTCACCCAACGACGCGGCCATGGTATTGGCTCCGTCGAGCCCAACCACTTCGGCGCAGGCCAGCAGCGCGCTCTCCAACGTCACCGGATTGGTCTTGCCAGGCATGATGCTGCTCCCCGCCACCTCCTCCTGCGTGGGGATGTCGATCTCGCCGACCCCAGTCAGCGGCCCAGAGAACATCAGCCTGAGGTCCTGGCAGAGCCGGTAGAGGTCTATGCTGACCGTCCTCAATGCCCCGCTGAGAGACAGCACGTCGGTCAGAAGCTTCGTGGGCCTGAACTTGTCCGCCGCACTCTTGAACCCCAGCCCCGCCTGCCTCCCAATCTCCTTCGCGACCATCCCTCCGAACCTGGCGTCGGCGTTAAGCCCCGTCCCGACCGCCGTCCCGCCTATCGGCAGCTCGAGGAGATAGCCCATGGTCTGCTTCACAAGGGCCGAGTCTCGGCTGAATTCGTCAGCATAGGCCCCGAACTCCTGCCCCATGGTCACGGGAAGCGCGTCCCGGAGGTGCGTCCTCCCCGACTTGTAGACCTTCGATGTCTTCCTGGACAGCCGCGCCAGGCTCCCTCTCATCTTTCCGAGCGCCGGCAGCAGGTCCTCGCTGACTACGTGCGCGGCCGCGACCCTCACCGCCGTCGGCCCGACGTCGTTGGACGACTGGCTCATGTTGACGTGGTCGTTGGGATGCACCTTCCTTCCCAGCTCCTTCGAGGCGAGCTCGGCGATGAGCTCGTTGGCGTTCATGTTAAGCCCCGTCCCCGACCCTGTCTGGTACACGTCCACCGACACCAGCACATCATGCTTCCCCCGCATCACTTCCCTCGCCTTTGCCTGGACCACGCGCCCCACCTCCCTGTCGAGGAGCCCCAGCTCGACGTTGGCCTTCGCAGCCGAAAGCTTGACTGCGCCTATCGCCCAGATGACCTCCCTCGGAAAACGCGTCCCAGTACTGAGAAAGACCCTCTTCGAGCCTTCCACGTACTTCATGAGAGCGCGCGAGTCATCTCACTTCTTAAGGCTACTCCCGAACCAGACCCTCCGACGCCGATCAAGATTCCGGAGGACCGAGGTCAGCGGAGCGAGCTTCTCCAGAATTCCGGGACCTTCGCAGAATAGGAGACCTCCTTGGCACCAAGGAAACCGCCAAGGTCCTCGAGCGCCGAGGCGACCGCAGCTGCGGTCTGCCTGTCTTCCGGGGCGCCTTTCTCGGCGTGGACCGCGTTCACGACAAGTCTTTGGCGTTTCCTGTCCATCATCGGGTCGACCCGTCCGATGAGCCTGTCCCCGTGCAATATGGGCAGAACGTAGTAACCATGTTTCCTCTGTTCCTTGGGCGTATAGATCTCGACCCTGAAACGAAATCCGAAGAATTCTTCTGTCCTGGCCCTGTCGCATATCAGGTTGTCGAAAGGCGAGAGAACCGTCGTCCTCGGCTCCCACCTGTCCGACTCGATGCGGTCCAGAGTTCGGAGGTCGTCGGCGTGAACGTAATACGGCTCCTTCTTTACATCCCGCCCGCGGAGGAGGACTCGACTCACCGCCGACTCGGACTCCAATCTCTGAAGTACGGCGTCGATGTTTGGATAGCGGCCCCGGAGGAAATGGTACTTGATCTGTCGCTTCGAGGCTATCCCAAGGGCCCTGATCGACCTCTGCACTGCCCTGTACTCGACCTCCTCCTCGGGCAGCTCCTCCTTTTCAGCCCAATCTGGAAGGAATCCGTCCGTCAGGCCCCAGACCTTTTGATTCCCCTGCCGCCCCACGACCATCACCTTGCCGCTCAGGAAGAGGTGGTGAATCATGCGAGTGACGTCGCTCCCTGAACTCCATCCATCCTTGCCTCTGCCGTCCTCGTTCTTCTCGAACTGCCTCGAAAGCCGCGGCCCCTTCAAGCTCAACTCCTTCAAGACGTATCTGCTTACCTTGGGGTTCTTGCTGACCCAGGCCCTAATCCTGGTCCGCCACAATTTTGGCCACGGCGCCTCTTCAGGATACTTTCTCATCATCCTGTAGAAGAGCGGGTAGTCCTCAGTCAGGACGATCGACGCCTGGTGCGCCCAATATTCGGAAGAGCTTCCTGTCTCGCCAGAGCAGCCTGTCCAGGTCTGATAGCTTGTATCTGCCAAGTCGGCTCCAGAGCACGGTCTGATGGCTCGGCGCCACGGCGCTGTTCGGGTCGAGCTGGAGGCACCCGATGTCGCGGACGACTTGGAGAATCTGTTCTGCTCCGGGTCTCCTCGGACTCTTTCCCGCTAGGCTCTGGTTCGTCACTGCGAGCCTGCGCGCAGACTCTTCAGAAACCTCGATCCCGGGCCTTGGCAGCAACCCTAGTTGGGTTTGCCGAGGGCGAAGTTAATGATTCCGAAGCGCTTCCGTGGGAGACTAGTGTCCGCCGCAGCCGCACGCGTCTGCGTGCACGTTGGGGTTCTCGATCTTGAACCCAGTCCTCTGCAGGGTCTCTATGAAGTCGATCTTCGAGCCCCTGAGCATGTCCGCATCGGCCTTGCCGGCCATTACCTTCAACCCTCCGACTTCCTCCACGACGTCGGCCTGCCCAGGCTTCTCCTCTAGGCTCAGCGCATACCTGAACCCTCCGCTGCACGCGCAGCCTCCGCCCTGGTAGACCTCTATCCGCAGGTATGAGTCGCTGGCCTTCTCGGCCTCGAGCACTTCTCCAAGCTTCTGTCGGGCTGTGGGAGTGAACATTACCAACGGTTGCAATTCTTGCATACTTTTAGACAGCGTCTCGTCTTTCTATTTAATTGTTTCCTGCGACGGCTCCGTTGATTGAATGGAAATGATTCCGAGTCCCTTAGGGCTGGGTGTGCCACGGAAAGCAGAAGACATGTCGCTGAAGCGTACGCGTCGATTGAAATCGGAAGGCATCTCGCCTCCCTCCCAATTCTTCGTTTCTCAAGGAATAGTATCGGCATCAAGACCACAGCCCCGACTGCCAGTCCTATCCCGAGTGGCGAGCCTTCCGGTCTTATCCCGGAGAAATAGGAATAGAGGGCGAGGCCCCCAACCACCGGAACGAGCGCGAAGAGCAGGCCGGTCGTCAGCAGGGCCGTGCGCCTCCCGCCAGTCTCGACCCCTTTGTGATCCGCCCTCAAATGCCTGATGACTGCGACTCCGGACACAAGCTCCACCGAACTATCTGCCCCGAAGGCGATCAGGGCGAGGCTCCCTGCCATGACCCCGGCGAGAATGGTCCCCGCTACCTCGATGCTCATCCATAAGTTGCTCAGATATTCTACTCTGACGCCTCGGAGGATCTTGGCCCTTCGCCACGCTCCGTGGATGTCATCGCAACAACACGATTCGCAATTCGTGCAATCGCTC
>JACQFO010000020.1 GCA_016200025.1 Nitrososphaerota archaeon | reverse complement strand
CCTTACGACCCTCATGTCGAAGACGGAGACGCCGCGCCCTATGCCATCGGCGACCTGCGACTCTGCCACCGCAAGCCGGGGCAGCGAGAAGGAACCATCGATGTATCCCTGGAGCCTCTCCCAAGGGACGCCTTCGCCGAGACCCACGGCGCACGCAATCTAGACCCGAAACAAAAGGACGCGCCCCTGGGACTGGACTCCTGAGGAGACGTCGGTGAAACTTACTTTGGCGTATTCAGCATCGTCGCATAGAGGCTGATCCCATGATGAGTAGCCCTGTAGTACTTCTCTCTCGACTGGGCGAAGACCGGCTCCACGAGACCCTGCGCCTTCAATTCAGCCAGCGCCCTACTCACGTGGCTGATGTGCTTGTTCTCAATCGACGCTAGCTCAGTCGGTGTCATCGCTTCTTTGGCGAGGTGACCCAGTAGCTTTCTCCTTACCTCACTGCTCGTCACGAACTTCGGCAGCCCACTGAACCCACGTACCGACATTCGAACGGCCCCAAAGGAGGCTTTTGGATATATTAAGATTATTACCACGCCCGCCATCAGATGAAGCGTTCGGGCCCCTCTCATACGATCCCTGCCTGGCGTGGGGGCTAAGCCTTCCACCCGGACGGACGCCGGTCCGCGTCGGTTAGAGGACCAGGCGGTAGTCGCCGCCCAGCTTTGAGAGAGCGTCCAACTGTGAGGCCCTGACGAAGGCGTCGTAGACGACCACGTTGGTCGCGGACTTGTACCCCTCTCTTACTGCACCATATTGGGCGTAGGCTGTGGCGGCGTCCGGGAATTGCACGACCCGCGTCACGTTGACCCTTTGGCCAGAAACGTCGACTGTGGTGAGGACTTTATGGGACTGGCTGATCTCGCCAGTGAAGTTCTGGATCCCGATGCTGACGTGGTAGGCGCCGCCTGTAACCCAGAGCATCTGTCGAACATCCAAAAGGTCGGCCATGGACGAGGACGCGTGGTTCGGGACATCCAGCGCGGTTATCAGGATAGCCTTCGCATCGTTGAGCCCCGCGACGAAGGCGACCGCCCTGTCCTCTGGAATGAGACCGAGCCAGCCAAGAACAGGCTTGCCAGATGCAACGTCCTGTACTGCGTAGAGGGTGTCGTTGCCGAACTTGATGCCGAAGCCGCTGACTCCTTCGAACTCTTCGGAGACGGCCGCGAACTTGGCCTGGGTGAGGAATGCTATATCGAGTGTCGAGTTGGGGATCTCGAAGACCATGGTCTCGAAGTACACCGCATCGGCAGATGTGAGGACCACCGAGGGCGCAGAGAGGCGAAGTATTGTCGCAGCGAAGGGGAGTGACGAGTTTGCCTGGCGAAGGTGGGTGTAGTTGAGGAAGCCTACCTGGATCGTCGACTGCGGTACGTATTTGCCCCAGATAGGTTCGTAGGCAGGGACCTCGGAGGGGAGGTGCCTCACTGGGACGGAGTTCAGGTAGATGTAGGCGTAGGTACCGGCGAGGAGGGCAGTCAGGATGGACAAAGTGGCAACGAAAGAGACCATGCGGGTCCTTGGCTGCTTCTTTCTTCTACTGATCAAGAATTGAAGTGTCAGGCCTGTGAATGTTTTTTAAGCGTTGAATGAGTTTGTGGCCAAATGCACTGGGCGGCGAGGATCGTCACCGCATCTGTCCTGGAACTCATCGTATTCAACGCGCTCGCCGGCGGGATCGCGCTCGTCCTAGTCCTCGTCTTCGGGGGCGATATTGTTCCCTACTACGGGCTAGTCATGCTGCTGGAGGCGGTCATACTGATGCTCACGGGCGCCGCCCTCGAAATGAGCACGACCGGTTCGGCCAGGCAGATGGGAAAACAACTGAGGATCCTCTTCGGGATGCGGACCCCGACAACGACCGGCGACGCTCCTGACCCCAGGAAAGTGGTGATGACCGCTGCCACTTACACGACCACAGGAGTACTCCTCTTCGTAGAGGCCGGAGCACTGAGCGTAGTTCTGTACTAACGAAAAAGTTGGGGGGGCCTCTAGCTCGCTTTCTTTCGGGAAAGCGCTATGGCTACGAGGCCCAGAATTATTGCTACAGCTAATGCAGCGTATGCGATGTATGAGAGGGTGTTGAGGTTGGTGTTGAGCGTGTCAGACTTGGCCGCCAGCGCGTCAAGTCTTGTGTTGACCGAGCTCGTCAGTTCTGAAATGGCAAGGTTGGTGGATGTCGCGAGGCTGCAGACTGCAGAATGAATCGCGACTGTGTCTGACGCGGACAGGCTCGCAAGGGCATCCTGGATGACCTGTGCAAGGGAGCCGACCGTCAGGTGTGTGGTTTGGCTATACTGGACGTCTGTGCTGTTGAGTTGCGGCAGTCCGTTCTTGGACGTGCCGGCGGAAGTACTGTTGGACTGGGGCCACGTGTAGCCCTCAGGGAATGATGGAGAGGATGGAGCAAGCGCCTGAAGCGCATTGTAGCTCACGCCCGTGAAGAAGACCCGGTACCAGACATCGCCCGTGACGCCCGGCGTGTAACCGAAGGTGTAGTAACCTCCAGTCGAAGTCAGGGTCATGGCGACCGGCTCCCAGGTAGTCCCTCCGTCCGTGCTTTCTTGTAGTGTCGCGTAGAAACCTCCCGTCCCTGCACCTGTTGCCGGGACGACTGCGAAGGTTCCAGTCAGCGCGAGTGTGTTACCTGATAGGAATGATGGGATTGAGACTGCCCCTCCTGGCTGTCCAGCTGGGGCTGTGCATGAAATCTCGGGTGGGGTGATCGGGGTCACGCCTCCTCCTGACGTCGTGTATCCGGCCTGCGCAAGTAGCTGCGAAGCCAGAGTGAGGTCGAAGGAGTCAGGCGTTACGTCCGACGCATAGGCAAATCCGAAGCACGAGCAGAACTCTGTGATTCCGATTGTGCCCACTCCCTGGAGTAGGTTGTCGATGATGTACTGCCTTGGGATGGCGTGGCTCAGAGCCGCCCTGACGTATCTGGCCGCTTCTGCTGCCCTAGAAGGCGTTGCCTGGCCTAGCGGGGTTCCAGTTCCAGTTCCCAAGATTGGGTGCGTGTTCTGGACGGCCATCATCTGGAATCCTGCGCCTGGGCTCGCCCGCTGGGTGCCGGTGCCACCGTTGCCAGTGAGGACTGAGAAGTCGGATGGGTTGATCTGGTAGTTGGCGTCCAAGAAGTTGACCTGCCCGTTGGCGAAGGCTGCGAGGGCGTTATCCTTGTTCAGGATGTGGACCACGTGGATTGTCTGGGCGTTGAACAGGCCCATTCCTTCCAATCCTGACGCGTTCCAGTAGCCCGGCCACTTCACCAGCGTACCTGTCTCGGTCACCACGTCGTAGCCATGGTAGAAGTACGGCCCGTCCCCGACTGGCCCGTAGGCTGTCGCGGTGCCGTTGCCGCCATGGTTAGCTTGACCGGGTAGGTTGTACACGTATGGGCATGGGGTGGTGTGTAGGGTCGCATAGCAGCTGTTCGCCCAGGTGGCAAACGGCAGCTCCTCGAAGACGTGCATCGGGGCTGCGGCAATGCCTGTAAGGATGGGGTCGGTGAACAGGTATGGTTGGCTCAGGGTGAACCTGAAGTGCGTTTCGTCGACCGCAGTCCAGACCGATGTGGCTGTGAAGCCGCCCGGTGGGTTCACGTGAGAGTAGGCGCCGTCGACCACGTAGTCAGATGTGCCGTTGAGGTAGGTGAATTGGACCTGGCTGCAGTTGCATGCGCCGGCCCGCCCGAAGTCTCCAAGGAGGCCCTGCAATGTACCGCTACCGACGTAGCCTACCTGGGTCACGAGGCTTCCCATGACTGCGAATAGGTACGCGTCGGAAGTGACGGTCACGCCGTCCTGGAAGGTGTGGGCCCTGAAGCCGACGTCCCAGGTGAGGTGGTCAGAAGATGAAGTAATGGAGGTGGCTAGTGCGTTGAAGTATCCAAGGGTTCTGGCATCAACTTCCTCTAGTGACGCGGCTGTCGGGTTGTACAGATACGCGTCGTAGTAGGTGTTGGCTGCCGGGTTTACCCATTGGTTGACGGAGTTTATGTCTCCTGTCTCTGCGATGTTGATCTCAGTACCCGAGCTGACGCTCCAGTGAGCGAAGTCGCGGTTTGCGGTGGTAGCTCCTTCTGCCTGGTTGCTGCCCCACGGGTTGAGATAGTTCTTGATCCCGTAGATGTCCACGCCGTAGAAGATGGGCATGTCTGGCTTGTCCTGGGCCACGATCCTGACCATCTGCTGGGCGATTGGAATCCTCGCGGTCGCGTTGAATTCGTTGTTGTAGTCGACTGCGAGCTGGTTGAATGTGTCGTTGTGGTAGAAGTAGTAATTGCCGCCCGTCGGTGCGTAATCAGCTGGCGTTAGACTGCGGTAGGTGACCTGGTTCTGAGTTCCAAAGTCTGGAAGCGGCGTTCCGCCTCCGTAGCCGACAAAGTGGATGTCGAATCCACCCTGGTCGTAGGTTTTGCCGCAGTTGTCAGCGGAACAACCAAACGTAAGCCCGGACATTACACCAAAGCTGACGTAGATTAGACGAGCGTCAATGTTTAGTTGCTTTAGATTGTTTGTGACTATTGCTGCCCATTGGCGTCTCAGCGGGTTCGAGGTCGGAGCGACGACTGTAGCTGTGAAGAAGGCGCCCGACGACGTAACTGCCTGAACAGGCAGCGGCACCGCTGAGAAGATGAGCAGAAAGCCAATAGATGCTAAGGCTGCACCTGTAGCTGTCTCTTCAATAGTTGAAGAGCGCAAATATTTTCGTCTCATGTCGGGCGAACTGGGCTTATAAAGGATTGTTACCTTTGGAAGTCAAAGGAACTTTTCAGCATGGTGGCATGCGACGAAGTGGCCTGGCTCCAGCTCTCTCAACGCAGGCTTTTGTTGGCTGCAGATGTCCGTCGCGTAGGGGCACCTGGGATGAAAACGACAGCCCCCTGGAGGGTTTACAGGGCTTGGGACGTCTCCGGGGAGTATGATCCTGTTGATCTTTCTCAGCGGGTCCGGGACCGGGACCGCAGACAGAAGCGCGATGGTGTAGGGATTGAGGGGCTTCTCGAAGACCCTGTCCGTGGGTGCGTACTCGAAGACCTCCCCCAGGTACATCACCGCGACGTGCTGCGAAATCTGCCTCACCGAGCTCAGGTCGTGAGAGATGTAAAGGAAGGAGATGCCTTCTCGGTTCTGGAGCTCCTCGAGGAGGTTGAGCACCTGAGCCCTCACCGACACGTCCAAAGACGAGACCGGCTCGTCGGCGATGACGAACTTCGGGTCCGTGGCGAGCGCCCTGGCAATCGAGATGCGCTGCCGCTGCCCGCCTGAGAACTCGTGCGGATACCTCTCCGCGTGATATTCTTCGAGGCCTACCATCTTCAGGAGTTTGTAGACCCTCTCGGTCCACTCCGAAGTGGGGATATTCTTGTGGATGACAAAGGGCTCGGACACGATGTCGAAGACGGTCATCCTTGGGTCAAGGGAGCCGTAGGGGTTCTGGAAGACCATCTGCATGTTCCTGCGGAGGTAGCGCTTGTCGTCCTGTGTTCCCTTGATGAGCGTCTCATAGACGTCCTTGCCCTCGAAGTACACCTTGCCTGAATCTGGCTCTTCGAGGGCCAGGATTACCTTCCCTGCGGTTGTCTTCCCGCAGCCGCTCTCCCCCACCAGGCCCATGGTCTCTCCGCGCCCCACTTGGAGACTGATGCCGTCCACTGCGTGCACGTCCCCCACCTTCCTTCGAAGGAGGATGCCCCTCTCGTAGACCGGGAAGTACTTCACAAGGTTCTCTACCCTGACCAGCGGGTCGGCCAACTATGCGGCCATCTCCGATTCGAGCGAGAGCTCCTTCCAGTGGTGGCAAGAGACCTTCCTGTGCTCCAGGATGTCCTCGAGCGGGGGGATCTGGTCGACGCAGAGCTGCGTCATGTACTTGCACCTCGGGTGGAACCTGCACCCGGCAGGAGGCTCGATGAGGTTCGGTATGTTGCCCGGGATGGACATCAGCGAGGCCTTCTTGTCTATTCGGGGGACGGCCTTCAGGAGCGCGGCCGTGTAGGGGTGCTTGGGAGATGAGAAGATCTCCCGGGTGGGCGAGACCTCGGCGACCCTTCCGGCGTAGAGGACCACAACCTTCTCCGTCATCTCTGCGACTATGCCCATATCGTGGGTAATCATCATGAGTGCCATATTGAGTTCGCGCTGTAGGGATTTCAGGAGCTCGAGGACCTGGGCCTGAATGGTGACGTCGAGGTTCGTCGTAGGCTCGTCCGCGATAAGAATTTCCGGTTCGCCGGCGAGGGCCCTGGCGATGGCGACCCGCTGCTTCATCCCTCCGCTCAGCTCGTGGGGGTACTGTGTCATCCTCGTCTCCGGCTCTGGAATCCTCACGAGTTTGAGGAGCCCGACCCCCTTCTCGAAGGCCTGACCCTTGGAGATGTCGAAGTGCGTGCGCACCACGTCGGTGAGCTGCTTCCCCACGGTGAAGAGCGGGTTGAGGGAGGAATTCGGGTCCTGGAAGACCACGCCTATCTTCCTTCCCCTCAGCTTCCTCATGTCGCTGTCTTTCTTCTTGAGTAGGTCTTCGCCTTTGAGGAGCACCCTCCCAGAGAGGACCTTCCCCGGACGGGGGACTATGCCCAGAATCGACTGGGCGGTCACGGACTTGCCTGACCCAGATTCGCCCACGAGCCCCAGGGGCTCTTTCTCATCGAGGGAGAAAGACACGCCGTCGACCGCCTTTACGACCCCGGCTTCGGTGAAGAAGAAAGTGTGAAGGTCATCTACCCGGAGAAGTTCTTGCCCCAAAGCAATCTATTCCCTGAGTCTGGGATTCAGCGCGTCTGAAAGGCCGTCCCCCATGAGATTGAACCCAAGGACGCAGAAGACCACAGCGAGCCCGGGGAACAGGGAGACCCACCATTCTGTCCTGATGTAGGCGAAGCCCTCCTGGAGGAGCAGACCCCAGGTCGAGGTGTTCGGGTCGCCGAAGCCAAGGAAGCTGATAATCACTTCAGTCAGGATGTTGCCCGCTATGAGGAGGGTGGAGATGACGATGATCGGCGAGAGCATGTTAGGGACGATGTGCCGGAACAAGATCCGCCTGTTCCCCGCTCCCAAGGCCCGGGCGGCCTGCACGAACTCGAGCTCTCTTATGCGTAGAATCTCGCCCCTCGCCACGAGGGCGATCGTCGGCCAGCCGAAGACCCCGAGTATGAGCGTGATCAGGGGGAGCCCGAACCCGCCGGCTACGAGTAGCACGAAGACCCTCGCGAAGAGCAGGATGATGATTAGGACGGGCAGCGTCAGGAAGACCTGGGTGAAGCCCAAGAGGATCGCGCTCGAGAAGCCCCTGCCGTAGCCCGCGATGGCCCCGACGAGGACCCCTATCGCAACGGAGATTACAGTGGCCCCGATGCCCACGAAGAGGTCGTTGGGCGTCCCGTTGAGGATCTCGCTGTAGACGTCGATGCCTGAGTTTTCGGTCCCCAACGGGTGGGCCCAGTCGGTGAATGGCGGGAGGTTGGTGCAGCCCTGGTAAAGACACCCAAAGTCCCTTACAGGGTAGGGGGCGAGGAAGAAGCCGAAGACCATCAAGAAGACGAAGAAGCCCACAATCGCCAGGCCCGCCAGCCCCGCCTTGTTCTTCTTGAACCGCCTGAAGGCGACGGCCCACTGGCCCGCGGCTCTGCGCTTGGGAGCCTTGATTCCTGGGGCTACTGGGGCTTCGTTCTTCTCCCCGCTCAGGAGAGCCTCACTCTCGGGTCGAGGTACGCGTACATGAGGTCGGTGCCAAGGTTCGCGATGAGGACGAGCAGGGTGATGATCATGGTGATTCCCTGCACCACGGGAAGGTCTAGGACCGTGGCTGCCAGCACGAATGCGTACCCGAGGCCTGGCCAGGTAAAGGTGGTTTCAAGGCCCGGCGCCCCGGCGAGGAGGAACCCGAAAGAGAGGCCCACGATCGTGACCACGGGCGTCACCGCGTTCTTCAGCGCGTACCTGAACGTGATTGTCGACTCCTTGAGTCCGCTGGCCCGGGCCGCGAGCACGTAGTCCTGTCGCAGGACCTCGAGCATGTTTGCGCGGATCAGCCTGACTATGGTCGCGACGGAGACGAAGGTCAGGACGAGGACTGGGAGAATCAGGTGGGCAATGGCGTCCAGGTAGTAGTTGCCCCACCAGTAGGGTGGGTACGGCGAGATGAACCCGAAGGAAGGCAGCCAGTGGAGGTAGACGGAGAAGATCAGGATGAGCATTATCCCCAACCAGAAGGTCGGCATAGACACGCCGAAGATCGCTGTCGATGTCACTGCCACGTCTGACTTCGAGTACTGGTGTTTTGCGGAATAGATCCCAACGGGAATCCCTATGCCGAGGCTGAAGACCAGGGCCAGAAGCTGGAGTTCGAGGGTCGTGCCGATCCAGGGGACGATCTTGTCCGCGACGGTGCCGCCCTGAAGCGAGATGCCGAGGTTCCCGGTGAGGAACTCCCCGAGCCATTGGAAGTATCGTGCGTACAGGGGCTGGTCGAGGTGATAGAATGAAATCAGCTGTTGCAATTGCGTGGGAGTCAGCGTCTTGAAGGAGAGGCGGATGAGTTTGATTGGGTCGCCGGCCGCGTTGGTGATCAGGAAGGTGATGACCGACACGGCTATGAAGACAGGTATCATGAAAAGAATCCGACGGAGGAGATAGGTGAGTAGGCTCGCCACGGGAGCACTTTTGGCCTTCTGGGACTAATATAGGTTGTTACCATTGAAGCGAGGACGGTTCATGATTTTAAGCCGCTACCGTTTTGGGGGTCGCACTTGGTCACGAAGATAAGGTCGCGACTGTTCAAGCTCATTGGAATCCTGGGGATCGCGTTCACCATAGGCACAATATTGCTCCCGCTCGTCAGGACGCCGCAGACGATGGTGCTGACCGGCCCCACGGCCCAGTACGGGCAGTCGGAGACGACCCTGAGCGGCTACTTCATCCCGCCCGTGGCGGCCGACACGAGGCTCACGCTTGTTATCACGGGATATTCCCCGTCCAGTCTCTATCTGTCTGTCTTCCCCACGGTCGAAGGAGGCCTGGAACCGGTCGGGTCGCCGGTCTTCATCGTCAGGAATTTCTCGAACCCCCTGGTGAGGTTGTCCTTCGTCTCGCAGACCGTGCAGTCCTATGGGATCTATGTCGTCTCGGGGAACAGGACCCAGTTCGTCATAGCAGTGGACGGGAACTGGTCGGGGTTCTACGTCCTGAGGGGATATACGGCTGAGGGACTGTTCATCGCCCTTGGCGGCTTCCTTGGATATTCCTACTTCCGCACCTGGGAGAAGAGGGCTGCGCTCGAAGAGCAGGCCAGGAAGGAAGCGGCCCCAGGAACACCGGCCGCTCCTACCATGTAGGAAGAGGGGAAGGGTGGAGGGTGTGTCGAGTCCTAGCTCAACGGCCGCTGTTGGATAGAAGAGGTCCGACCTCTGCGAAGTGCGCCATAGGCGTACCAGAGGTTGACCAGCACGAGCACGGCGACGAGGCCCTGGACCCAGTCGAAGGTGGGGGGGCTCTGCAGCGTCGTGGAGCCTCTGACAAGGGTGAAGAATTGCGTCAGAATCGAGTAGGAGTAGGACGGGGAGAGACCCTGCCTGGCGGCGTACGCGGTCCTTCCTTGGATGTCCCTGATGACGAGATACTCGGCGACGAGAATCACTGCGTTGGCGACGAGGACCTTGAACAATCTGCTGGCCATCAGCCTGCGCCGGATTCCTGGCGGATAAAAACCCGATAGAGGCTCAAAAGTTTAACCCCTCCCCACGGCGGGAGAGTCCGTTGAAATCCCCAGGGAAAGCAGCGACGATTTACCTGGTGGGGTTCGTGCTCTTCCTGCTTCTATTCTCCTACTTCCTGCTGACGTACACCCGAAGGGTGGACGGGGTGAGCATGCGCCCTACGCTCGAAGAGGGGGACCTCGTCGTCATCTCAGGGGCGGACCCGGGGAACGTGGTGGTTGGGGACATCATTGTGTACGACCCGCCGTGTTCATCGACGGGGTTCTCGGTGATTCACCGCGTGGTAGGCGTCCAGGGAACAGGGTTCATTACGCGAGGAGACAACAATCCGAGTACCGACCAGGCAGCCGGGATAGCTGACGGCCCCATCACGGGGGACTGTATCGTCGGCAAGGTCGTCTACGTCGTCCCGTATGTCGAGAGGCTGGCCTCGCTCCCCTACGGGACCAACTACATACTTGCTGTCCTGATCTTCGTGGGCGTCATCTACTTCGAGCTCAGAGACAGGAACGGTGATGAAGGAAAAGAGGAAGAGATGAAGCCGCCGGGTTCAGAAGAGATGGCAGCAATCCTGGGCTAGAGAATGACGAATCCTCTGACGTCAGCAATAGACAACGGCTAGACTGTATGTGAAAAGTGGAAGTCTTTTAGGCGAGCTTGTCAGCCTTGACAAACATGCCACAGAGCAAAGCCGACCTTAGAGCCTGTTCCAATTGCGGAACCGTCTTCACCGCGAACTCAAACAGAGGAGCATTCGGAAAGTGTCCCAATTGTGTGAGTTCGGCGATTGAGCCGATTTCGGACCTGTGATTCAACGCCAGCGAAATCCAACAGCTCATAGTATACGGTCTGGGCTTGGAAGAACCAACGACCTCGACGATGTGACAGTTCCCTGCTCGCCGCTTTATATACCCTTTATATACCAAAAGGATTTGGGCCTGCTT